>CAMYMO010000227.1 GCA_947259425.1 uncultured Ectothiorhodospiraceae bacterium
TCGTGTCGCCACTGACACTGGCATTGATGACACGATATACATGGCCATTTTGGTTTAAGTGTTGTTCCAGTAACGAGACCCAGCCCTCGTTACGTTCGATACCAAACGCGGCGCTTAAGGAATCGCCTATGACCAGAATGGTATTTTGCTGGCTTGCCGGTTTTGCCAAACTTGTCATCGGTAGGCAAAACAGACAAAGTAGCATGAAATAACGATAACGTAGTAATAATGGAAAACGCATGAGCACACCTTTTTTACAAGCCGAAAATGTCAGCAAATCGCTGACCAGCAGTGACAAGACCCTGCAAATACTTCAGACCATTAATTTAGCATTTAGTGCCGCCAGTACCAATGCCATTGTGGGGGCCTCGGGGTCGGGCAAGACGACTCTACTAGGACTACTGGCGGGGCTGGATCTGCCAACCACGGGTAAAATCCATTTTCAGGGCAAGGATATTACGGCCTTGAGCGAAGATGAGCGAGCCAAAATAAGGGCGGGCAAGGTCGCCTTTATTTTTCAGTCATTCCAGCTGTTACAGCATCTGACCGCTTATGAAAATGTCCTCTTGTCGCTGGAAATTATGAATATTTCAGATGCCAAGGATCGCAGTTTATCTATTTTGGATCGGGTGGGCTTATCGCACCGCTTGAATCATTATCCCAACCAACTCTCCGGTGGAGAACAGCAACGCTGTGCCATTGCGCGGGCCTTTGTCAGTGAGCCCATCTTATTATTTGCCGACGAGCCCACCGGTAACCTGGATTTGAAAACCGGTAATAAAGTGATTGAGTTGCTCTTTGAGTTAAACCAGGAGCGCGAGACGAGCCTGATCATCGCGACTCACGATCAAAATCTGGCAGAACGTTGCGATCGAATCATTACCTTATCGGGTGGGGAGGTTTTATCAGATATGGCCAGGTCTGATACAGCCAGCTCGAATGACATAACCGAGATGAAAAACTGATCATGTTCTCACTTGCGCTCCGATTTTTAAGAAGAGACTGGAAGGCCGGGGAGCTATATCTACTGGCGATGGCCTTGCTCATTTGTGTCGCGAGTATCACCACCGTGGGATTTTTTACCAACCGGGTTGAGCGTGCCATGCATGAGCAATCCAGCGAGTTGCTGGCCGCGGATTTTGTCATTGCTGGCAAAAAACAGATCGCTAAGGAACGAGGCGAGTTGGCGCGATCAGCTGGTCTGGAGACGAGTTATTTAAATACTCTGCGCAGTGTGATCCTGGCCGGCGATGAGGTTCAGCTCGTTGAGGTAAAAGCGGTTGATGAACAATATCCGCTGCGCGGTGAACTGCTTTTAAGCGATCAGCCTTATGGAAAAAAATACGTGCAAAAGGGCGCGCCTGATTCCGGCAAGGTATGGGTCGCACCACGCTTATTGCAGGCCATGCAATTAGATATTGGCGCAACGATTACCTTAGGTGCCAGAGAATTTATTATTGAAAAGCTGATCGATTACGAACCGGATCGTGGTGGTGATTTTTTCCTGATGGCGCCGAGACTGATTATGAGTCGTTCGGATATAGCGTCAACCCAACTGGTTCAACCCGGTAGCCGTATCAACCACCGGTTGTTGATTGCGGGGAATCAAAACCAGCTTGAACCGTTCATCAAGCAAATTAAAAAACATCCAAATCATGGCGAAGAGTTGATCTCCATCAAGGATGGTCGTCCCGAGATACGTTTTGCATTTGACCGTGCCGGGTTCTTTTTAAATATCGTCGCCTTGATCAGTGTTTTACTGGGCAGCATTGCCACGGCGATGGCCGCACAACGTTATACCCGGCGACATATCGATACCGTTGCGATATTACGCGCCCAGGGTTTAACTCAACGCGATATCTTCAGCATCTTTTTGACGGAGATGTTTGTCTTTGCCTTGCTGGTTAGTTTGCTGGGTTCGTTATTAGGTTATTTGGCCCAGTTTGCCTTAACCGAGATCATGGCGAACCTGATTATCGATGACTTACCACAACCGGATTTGTCGCCGTTATTTGTCGGTGGTATGACGGGCATGATCGCCCTGTTAGGGTTTGTGATGCCGCCGATCTGGTTATTGAAAAAGGCCCCTCCGATTCGAGTCTTGCGTCGGGATGAGTCTATCTCCGTGTTTAGTAAATCCTTTGTGATTGTATTTATGGGCTCGATATTTGTGTTGTGGGTCTGGCGCCTGGGTGATACGGCTGTGGTGCAATATATTCTGGCTGGTACGATTGGTACTTTGCTGACTCTATATATAACGGCCCGCCTGACCGTGTATTTACTCAAGCCGTTAAGAGGATTAATGGGGGTAAGCTGGCGCTATGGTCTGGCCAATTTAACCCGTCGAAGTAATTTATCATCGCTTCAGATCACGGCCTTTGGTCTTGGCATCATGTTTATTTTATTGAATGGTGAAATCAGGAATGAGTTACTCGGTGGCTGGCGAAATACCATGCCGTCCGATACACCCAATTACTTTTTAACCAATGTACAAAAAGATCAGCTACCTGGTGTGATCACGTTCTTTAAATCTAAAGGAATAACACCACCGCCATTTTCGCCCATGGTGCGTGGCCGGTTATTAGAGATCAACGGCAGGGAAGTGCGGGCGGATGACTATGAACATCCCCAGGCCAAGAATTTAATCCTGCATGAATTTAATCTTTCCTGGCGCAAGGAATTGCCTGAAGGCAATACGATTATTAACGGTCGGTGGTGGCAACCTGAGGAAGCCGGCAAACCCTATTTATCATTAGACCCGGTCATTGCCGAGCGTTTTGATCTGAAGGTCGGCGACAGACTGAAATTTAATATCGGTGGTAGTGACAAGGAACTGGAGTTATTAAACACCCGG
>CAMYMO010000228.1 GCA_947259425.1 uncultured Ectothiorhodospiraceae bacterium
ACAACATACGGCGGGTGCCGCCATCTAAAGCAATTTCTTGAATAACGTGCTCGAACAACACGTAAATCCCAGTAGCATCAACGTCAAATTCTTGCGGAACAGTGTCCAGGGGGATGTCTGGCAAAAACTGTTTTGCGACAAAATCATATCGTTTTATCAGTCTTGGTGCGCGATACAATAAGTACGCGATGTTTTGATGTCTTTTGACATCTAAAAGATCTGGTGTAAATCCCGGCTGAGTTGAAGGACTATCGGGGTCATTGTCAACATCATCGGGGATTCCATCGCCATCGGTATCTCCCGTATTAGGATCCGTGCCTTGTTGAAATTCCTGTAAGTTCGTAAGACCATCACCATCCGGGTCAAGCGCTGAATCTGATGGATTATTGGGGTTCAAACCATGTAATTGTTCAAACCCATCTGACATGCCGTCACCATCGGTATCGACATTGTCCTCATAACGGGTCGGATCAAAGGGAAACGCGTCTAGATTATCTGCTATGCCATCGCCATCCATGTCATCCGTATTGGGAATCCACACACCTACTTGTGGTCGTCCATTGGTTTGAGTTACGATAAATACGCGGTCGGTTCCTGCAATTACTCGAAGTGGCTTGCCCGGAACCGTGAACTCGGTGGCGTTTAAGAAGGTATTATCCCATACTTCAAAAATGCTTTTTTCTCCATCACGCCGTATAGATACGAACGTATCCCCCAACCACGCTCCATCATCAAATCTGTTTCCCAGGTTTACTACTAAGCGGTCTAACGTTATGGCATCATGGCGTTTACCAGTCCCCAGTACAATTGTTGTTCCATCCGGCGATACACGGATAGGAGTGTCAAAACCCGGTACATTATTTAAGGGCGACTCCATGGTAGATATAGTGCCATCGATCTCAATAGTGCCTTTCATGAGATTCATAGGCGTCACGTTTCGCCTTATAAGGTAAAAGGATTGATTGCTATCACTCCATACAAACTCTCTTGACGTGAATAATTTATTATTTGTCTTGAGCAATGTGCCATCTAGCGAAAAAATGTGATAAGCACGTGTGCCCAGATAATACATGGTTTCATTGTAATAATCTGTTCCACAGACAAGAAGCTTATCTCCTGCGACCAATAATCCACATGTGACACCTTTTACGTTCCCGAAACTCTGGACCACCGGCTCGACACCGTTTAGATCAATCGATGTAATAGAGCCGTTATGGCCAGCAAGATATAGCGTATTGTTCTGACTAGAGTAAGCCATAAATTTCTGGCGGGAATTCAGTGCGATACTTGACAGGTATCTGTTGGTTGTTGTTGACCAACGAAAGACATTTTGATGGGTATTGCTTAATAGATAAACAATACCATCGTTACCTAATGCTACATGTTCTGGTATAAAATAGACGCTGTTGGGATCTTTCGTTTCGGGATTGACTATTGGACCTAGCGGCCAGCCGGTATCGGCTAAAAGTGCCGCGGCCAAGGTTAAATCTTGCGAAGTTGACGGATAGAAAGGCTCCATTATGTCGTCGGGAGTGAGATCATCACTAAAATGCGTCAACGATGAGCCCGGTTCAAAAGGATTAGGGGCATGCATTTCCACATGCAGCGAGGGAGAAATCCCTTTAGTAATAGCGTTATTGCCTGCATATTCTTCAACGGATTTACCAGCCCAATGCAGATCTCCCGTATCGATTGCTGATTGAAGCCGCTCTTCATTTGTCATCTCATCCCAGCGCAAACCAGAACTGTGATCTTCCAGATACGTCATGTATATATCATTTGTCCCTTTTAATGCTTCTCCTGTTTGACTATCAACAAACGTTGCAAAGCCAAGACCGTGGGCGATCTCGTGCAATACGACCTTAAACAAATCAACAGTACCAGCCGGTGCATTACCATCGATGCCGTTATACCAGTTAGCACCATTCAAGCAGTTCGGATCACCATTGATACGGCTATTTAGCACAATAGTGATTTCGGGAAGGGTGGTGTAATTAACGCTATCTACATCATAGCCGGCAAGGCTATTGGCCAATGCGGGCGGATGCCACATAAATTCATTTGCGTTGATGGTTTGATACTTGACCAGGTGGTTTGGGCCTGCGCCACCTAATACCGCTTGATCAGGAACACAGGCAAGTGGATCAAAAGAGGCTTCTACTATAATAGCGGGCGCACTTTCAATTCCCTTCCCCCATTCCTGCAATGCCTGCTTAATAACAAATATTCGCTGCGCACCCAACGTGGTCCCTGGATTTCCCCCTATCGGTGTAACGGGCGTAGGATCATTCAGCCCTTCATCTGCATAGTCGACATTATTAATGGTGAACACCGCTGCATGCGCTGAGCTAATGCCGATAAAGGTTACGACAAGACTGAATAATATGATTTTCTTTAACGATACAACAATTATCTTATTCATTGCTTATCCAGTGTATGATAATTAGTATTCGAATATTCGCGTATAGAAATGTTTCCGTTCTCGTCTATCGTGGCGACCGGCACATGTCGAAATCGTCCCTCCAAAGGCAATATAGTGCTGCCATCTGGCATTTCTTTTTCTACAAGCCCTTCAGTTGTGGGGTTCACCAATCGTTTAACATCTCTCTGAATCTCCGGCGCCAGCTTTTGCGTTTGCATGAACGATTGAGGTGTTTGTGCTAACGAATCTGAACTGGAATATCTCGACCAAAAAGCTGCGTGCGTGCTTTTACCTTGAAGAAACGTGTAAAACAAAAGTACTACACATAATACGGTACCTAATACCATGACTACCCGTGTAGTCGTGCTATTACGTAGCCACGCAAATAATTTCATTATGGCCTCCACAGCTCGCTTGCAAA
>CAMYMO010000229.1 GCA_947259425.1 uncultured Ectothiorhodospiraceae bacterium
GCTCAATACCGTTAACAAATTCTTTTGGGTTCATATCGAAAAGGTCCACGGTCATCTGGCAGGCAACCATTTTTACATCCGCCTCGACGCATAACTCACGTAATTCACCCACGCTGGCAACACCTTTCTTTTTCATTTTAGATTTCATCATCATGGTCATAATGCTTTGCATGCCAGGAATCGCCGTGCCCATTACTGGAAACCATTTATCCATGCCCATCGGCATTGGCATTCCCGGATTGCCTAGCGGGCTGACCTGCAAGGCAAGGTCCTTTTTTACTAGCTGTAAGCCATAGAAAGTAAAAAAGATTTCGACTTCATAACCCAGCGCAGCCGCTGTCGAAGCTAAAATAAAGGGAGGATAGGCCCAATCCAGGGTTCCTTTGGTGGCGATGATCGCTAATTTTTTGTCACTCATTTTAATTCCAATACCTGTTTCGTTAGGTTTTTCGTTTGATGTTGCAATTCTGCTACGACCATCGCTGAGCTTCAGTACGTAAACGTACATAAATTAGTTTTTTCTTGCCTATTTTTACCAATCGCTTTTTCTCAGTACGATGAGTAACTTAAGGTACAGAATAAAACCCTGTAGCTATCTATATTTAGTTTCTATATTTTTGAGCTGATAATAGGAATTGAATATGAATTACTTTAATAAACTGGCGCGACAGTTTTTCTTACCTTTGTTACTCGTTCTGTTCTATTCGACTTCCAGTTATAGTGCAGAGAATACCGCTACTTACAAACCATTTATTTTGGCTGATAACACTAAGCAATCACTAAATGATGCGACCAGCTTTGTGAGGAATAAACTTAATAAGGCTGGTTTTAGCATTGTCGGTGAATATTCTCCTTATAAAGATACCAATATTCTCATCATCACCAACGATATTTTAAAAAATGTGGCCAGCCAATCTGAGTTGGGTGCTTTTGGTGCTGCGGTACGGGTTTCGTTGACACAGGTTAATGACGAAATACAGACTAGCTTTACTAATCCCATTTACACATCCCACGTCTACCGCATGAAACAGGATCTTAGTGATATCGAATCTCAGTTAAGCAGTATTCTAGGAAACCAAAAGGCTTACGGCCCGGAAAATGGATTGTCCAAGGCCGACTTGCGCGACTACCAATATAAATGGCTCATGCCACATTTCACCGATACGTGGGATTTAACTTCCTATCCATCGCAACAAGCGGCACTAAAAGCGATCAACGCTATATTGGCCAAAAGGAATAGCGGTGTTGAAAAAGTCTATCAGATCGATATCCCGAATAAAGATGAGACGGTCATCGGTGTTGGCATGACCGGCACTCATAGCAATGATTGCAGTGGTGATGATTACATTATGTCTCGTATCGATTTTAAGAAAATCAAATCCACCGGTCATTTGCCCTATGAGGTGGTAATATCGGGTGGTAACGTATTTGCCTTGCCTGCAGAATTTCGTATTGCCATCAACTTCCCGGATTTATCCATGATGGGTGACAATAGTTTCATGTCCATCATGTGCGCGCCGGATGCCATTCTAGCCGCATTAACGACTGCGGTGGGGGGCGAGCTTGAAGATTAGTTACGATTAGCGTCTAAGCAGTTTGTTGTAGCTGCCTGTTTTCTTACTTTCATTCTGAGTGGAGTGAAGGATCTTTTCCTATCATTTTTACGATATGACATAAGCTCCTTCGCTCTGCCCAGGATGACAAATGACCAGCTGAGGGCTAAACCGTCGTGAATGATATCTTATTAAGCATTCACTCATCATTTGCTGCGACGAAACGGGTCTTCAGGCAACGGAATTGTCCTGGAAGCCCTAACTGATGAACGCCGAGTTTTTTTGGCTTGTCGATATAGAAATTGATGGTAGGTTCATCATTGGCCGCTTTCACTAAGCGAATATCCTTAACATGTTTGTTGCGACTATAAAGTCGTTTTACTTCAGCCAGGACTTGTTCGAAAGTAAAATAAGTAAAATCGTCTGCAAAATCCATGGTCCACCTCGTCTTGTTTGTTGATTCGTTAACAAGAAGTATGGCGAGCACAAATGGCAGTAAATCGAGTGACTCCTTGCGAAGTCACGATTAAATATGACGAAAAATGACAGGCAATAAAAAACCCGGTCAATTGCACCGGGTTCTTATTTGTTCAACGCAAATCAAATTACAGCGTAATACTATTGATCCAGGCGTCGTGCTTGTTGCAATGGCTTACCACATAGAGGGTTCCATTGTATTTACTGGTATCAAACTCTGACTTGGGGGCCTTATCTTTGGTTGGATCGAACATAACTTCCGTTAGGAATTTAAAATCACTATCCAATAACATGTGTTTGGTTATGTAATGCGCATGAGGATTCATCTCATGCCCGGTCACCACCTGAATCTTGCCACTACCCTTTTCGATCATAGGTAGATGTCCTGAAATCTTTTTACCCCAACGGCCTGGATTGGCTTCTGTGTAGTAAATACCGCCCGCCATTTTTGAACTTAATGCACTAGATGATTTGCCTGCTGTTGCCACTGCAGGTGCAAATAATGCGGCAACACCACCGGCCACACCGAGACGAACAAAATTACGTCGATCCATTTTTCTTTCTCCTTAGCTTCCTATTGTTTTAAAACTATTTTAAATTTCTCCAACTATCCAAGTTAACGCATAACGATAAATAGCGTTATCTGGAATGGTCCGAATAATACCCTATTTTAATACTCTGATTTTATTCAGCCTCCCCCGATTAGGGGGGTCTGGTTGGCGATTTGACATTCTGTAACCAATTTCGAGTAAGTAATATGTAATTACGGTGAGTTAATTTTCGATATAATCGCGCTTCGTATTGAAGTCGCC
>CAMYMO010000230.1 GCA_947259425.1 uncultured Ectothiorhodospiraceae bacterium
ATTATGTGGCGTTCGAATCCCTCCCAATCTTGGTCTCAGCTATGTGACCCGGTTTATCCATACTTATACGGACATCGCAATGAAACACGAAGTTCCGCTGGTGCAATACATACTTAAAAATGTATCCAGCGATATTAATTTGATGCAGGATGACGGCGTTCACCCAACGGCAGAAGCTCAGCCGATTATCCTAAAAAATGTATTATCTGAATTGAAATCGGTTATTTAATCGTAAATCCTTATAGTTTAAACATGATTTCTTTTTTTGGTTTTATATCAGGATGTTAATCTTCAGCCGCTAACTCAGTAAAGATCCTGCTGTAATAATCCAGGCGCTCACCTAAATACGCCCGCTGTTCATCTGTCACGGTTTCACTAAAGGCTAGCATCAGGGCTTTGGCCTGCTTGTTGTTATAGACTAATTTGGCCTTGTGTTCATCGGTTTGATAATCTTCCGAATTATTGATCAGCTTAATCAGTTGTTCTCTTTCCTGCTCTTTACTCAGCGAGTCATTGAAAAGAATTTCTTTTAACCCAGCTTGCAAGGCTAATCTAAATTTCATTCGATCCTGATGAGCGGATTTGAATTCTTCGGGCCAGGATCTTAATAAGGCTTCTTGCTCGGAGCTTAATTCACCATTCCATTCAGTGAATTTATCGACCATTTTATCTCGGCCTTTTTCAAGCCTTTCTTCTCTGGTCATTTCAGTATACTCCTCTTGCAATTCCTTATTCCGTTCCTCCAGGGCTTGAAACAATTCTTGCTTTTGTTTCTCATCGAGGGTTAAAAATAGTTCCGCCATTTCGGGCGAGATACGATCACGCAAGGCATGCCAATAGCTTAAAAATTTGCTAAAAATAATCTCGGCACGTTCATCGGTAAGGCCTTGCTGTGTATATTGTTTTATCTCTTTTAAATCTTCAGCATAAATGGGTAGTTGAGATTTACGATGCCATTTCATTAATTGCTCTATACGTTTATCGACATCGGTTTCCTGTTCTTCGGACAGGGTGATAAAATCATTGACCATACCCGCCAACACCCAGTCCGCATTATTGTATAGCGTTTTAAAACTACAGGCAGAAAGCACCAGTACGATACTGGCCAGTAAAAATAGCTTGAGGGCTGATTGGATATTCATGTCACCACCGTAATAATCATGTTGTCCCTGTGAATAAGTTCTTCCTCATCGATATAACCCAGAATCGACTCTATTTTGTCACTTGAGACCCCAATAAGTTTCATGGTTTCATCAGAATTATAATTGACTAATCCGCGCGCAATTTCATCGCCTTGCTCATTCAGGCAACTCACCACCTCACCACGCTGAAACCGGCCCCGCACCTCGCGAACCCCCACGGCTAGTAAGCTTCCGCCCTTGCCCTGTAATACTTTGCAGGCGCCCGCATCCAGCACCAGTGAACCTGCCAGTTGTAATTGTCCGGCCAGCCATTGTTTTCTAGCGGTCACCTGGGTTTGTTCGGCCATTAAATAGGTGCCGTGGATTTCGCCGGCCAGTAACTTAGTCAAAATATCGTCTTCACGACCAAAGGCAATGAGGGTCGAGGTGCCCGATCGAGCCGCTAATCGGGCCGCGCGTAATTTGGTATACATACCACCGCGGCCAAGGTGTCCGCCTTTATTGCTGACCATCGCATCCAGTCGTTCGTCACCCACTTTGGCATCATGAACAATTTTTGCGTCCTGATTGGTTCTTGGATCGCTTTCATAAAGCCCTTTTTGATCCGTCAGGATAATTAAATGATCGGCCTCAACCAGGTTCGCCACCAATGCCGCAAGCGTATCGTTATCACCAAACTGAATTTCATCATAAACGACCGTATCGTTTTCATTCACAACCGGAATGATTTGATGGCGAAGTAACGTACGTAAGGTACTGCGTGCATTCAAGTAGCGTTGGCGATTCGCCAGATCATCGTGGGTCAGTAAGACCTGGGCAGTATGATAATCATATTTTTGAAATGAAGATTCGTAGGCCTGCACTAAGCCCATCTGCCCGATGGCCGCGGCGGCCTGTAATTCATGCAATGCATGAGGGCGGACTTTCCAATTAAGACGTGACATCCCTTCTGCAACCGCACCCGACGAGACTAATAGAATCTCGATATTGTTTTTTTTGAGCTGCGCCATCTGCGCAACCCAATGTTCAATACCATCCCGATTCAGTCCCATACCATCATTGGTCAACAGGGCACTGCCGATCTTAATAACAATCCGTTTTGCTTTTTTAATGGCTTTACGCATAATTTATTTTTTATATCCCCTCACCCCAACCCTCTCCCGGAGGGAGAGGGGGACGATATTCATTCAACAACTCTGCTCACTCGAAGAACGATGGAGTTAATATAAGCTTTATCTATGCTTTTAGTTCCCTCTCCCTCCGGGAGAGGGCTAGGGAGAGGGAGTCAATAACTTCAGCCAAGCTCTCCAATACTTCATGATTCCAAAACCTAACTACTATAAAACCACGTTTTTCCAATTCTAGCGTTCTCTGAGCATCATATTCTGCAGCATCTAGATGTTGTCCACCATCCAATTCAACAATCAATTTCCGCTCAAAACAAACAAAGTCGACAATATATCTATCAATTGGAACCTGTCTTCGAAATTTTAGCCCCAATAACTGTCGATTCCTCAACACACCCCATAGAATTCCTTCTACATCAGTTTGCTTATTCCTCAGTTTCCTCGCTTGGTTCAGCAGTTCCATCTGCTACACTCCTTTGTTTTTCAACTAATTCCATAATGTCATAACACAGTTGTTGGGTGCCTTCTTTTTGTAAGGCCGAGATTTTATAAACCGGGCCAGTCCAGGCA
>CAMYMO010000231.1 GCA_947259425.1 uncultured Ectothiorhodospiraceae bacterium
AAATATTTAACGCCATATTGCTGGCGCTACTGTTTGATCGCATCCAGGTAGGCGGCGTATTTGTCCTGTTGACTGATATAGGCAATTAAATGTTCCAGACTGACGATGCTGATTACCGGGATTTGGTAGGTTTGCTCGATCTCCTGAATCGCCGAAAGTTCGCCTTTTCCACGCTCTTGTCGGTTCAACGCAATCACGACACCAGCGGCCTCAGCACCATGCGCCTTAATAATATCCATTGATTCAAGGATGGCGGTACCTGCAGTAATCACATCATCGATGATCAAAACCTTGCCTTGCAACGGCGAGCCAACCAGGTTTCCACCTTCACCGTGGTCTTTGGCTTCTTTGCGGTTGAAGCAATAAGGCACATTCTGGTTATGTTTTTCCGATAGCGCAATTGAACAGGCGGCAGCCAGTGGTATGCCTTTATAGGCTGGACCAAACAAGGTATCGAATTTGAGCTCACTGTCGATAATGGTGTCGGCATAATACTGTCCAAGTCTGGCTAAGGCCCGGCCGGTGTTAAACAGACCGGCATTGAAGAAGTACGGACTGATTCGACCTGATTTCAAGGTAAACTCGCCAAAGCGTAGTACTTCGGATTCCAGGGCAAGTTCGATAAATTCACGTTGATAGGATTGCATAGGCCACGTCATTATTCGTCATTATTTAGATTTTGAAGTGGTGTATGATACACGCTAATTTGAAATAAGAATAATAGTTAGGTTAACAACGTATGCGAATAATTAGTGCTAATGTCAATGGCATTCGAGCCGCAGCAAAAAAAGGTTTTTACCAGTGGTTATCACGCCAACGAGCGGATGTCGTCTGTATTCAGGAAACCAAAGCCCAGGAGCATCAGTTAGACCCGGAGGTTTTTTGTCCGAATAAGTATCATTGTTACTACTTTGATGCAGTAAAAAAAGGTTATAGCGGTGTGGCAATTTACAGCAAACAAGAACCGGATCAAGTATTGACCGGGCTGGGTTGGGATCACTGTGACACCGAAGGACGTTATATCCAGGCCGATTTTGGTAAGTTAAGTATTGCTTCTTTTTATTTACCGTCAGGTTCGTCAAGTGAAGAACGGCATCAGAATAAACTACGTTTTATGGACAAAATGCTGGATGAGCTCAAAAGTATGAAAAGAAAAAAACGTAACTATATTATTTGTGGCGACTGGAATACGGTGCACAAAGAAATCGATATTAAAAACTTTAAGAGTAATCAAAAGAATTCAGGCTGCACACCAGAGGAACGTGCCTGGATGGATAAACTTATTGACGATGTTGGCTACGTAGATGCCTTTCGTGTTGTAGACCCGCGTGCCGAGCAATATACCTGGTGGTCAAACCGGGGCAACGCAAGAGCCAATAATGTGGGTTGGCGTATCGATTATCAGATTATCAGTCCAGGACTGGCGGATAAAGTGGTCAAAGCCTCCGTATATAAAGACAAATGGTTCTCGGACCATGCCCCGCTCATAATCGACTATGAGATAGATTGAGTCATCCCAGGTTGTTTTGTTGAACGCGGCTAGCCAAACCAATAATAATAACGCCAGCACATGGCGTGAGGCGTTTGCGACTTATACAAATCCAAGTGTCATTACGCTGTTTTTTCTTGGTTTCTCGGCAGGCCTACCCCTGTTGCTAATTTTTGGGACCTTGTCACTCTGGTTAACCCAGGCCGGGGTCGATATATCGGTTATCACCTATTTTAGTTGGGCTGCGCTGGGTTATTCATTTAAGTTTGTCTGGGCACCACTAATCGATCGTCTACCGTTACCATTATTGCATCGCAGATTAGGCCGTCGTCGCAGCTGGTTGTTGGTAATTCAGTTACTGGTTGCCTTTGCCATCATACAAATGGGTTTGACGGAACCTTTACCCGATAGTCTGGATAGGATGGCTTATTTTGCGGTTTTACTCGGTTTTGCGGCGGCCAGCCAGGATATTGTTATCGATGCCTACCGAATTGAGATTGCTAAACTGAAATATCAAGCCGCGATGTCGGCGATGTATTCGGCCGGTTATCGCATTGGTATGTTGCTAGCCGGGGCGGGTGCCTTTTATTTAGTGGATTGGTTGAGTCATGGTTCGCAACTGGTACAGCTTGTGTTGAATTATTCCAGTTTAGATCCCTACAGTTCTTTTATTCAGGCGGATGCAACCAATGTCTATCTATACGAGGCCTGGAAATATACTTATTTAGTATTAGCTGGGTTCATGTCGGTTGGGATCATGACGACCTTAATCATGCCAGAACCAAAGACCCAACGTGAATTTAGCTTAGGCGAAAACACGGCGAAAGATTATCTGCGTTTTGTACTATTTTTTGCATTGACGACGATCAGTTTTATCCTGGCTTTTAATTATTTAAATCCTTCAGTCCTCATCCTTGAAACGTTTGGCTATCACGAAAATGAAGCTTCAGTAATGTTGAAGTTTATCGGCCAGGCATTTCGGTTAATTGTTTCGATTTGTTTTGCTATTGGCTTTGCCTATTCTTTGTCGAAACTGAGCCTGGTTAGTCGTAACATGCTTGATGAAACGTATATCAATCCGGTACTGGATTTTATTAATCGATACAAGGTTAGTTTTTTAATTATTTTATTATTGATTGGGTTTTATCGTATCTCGGATATTGTGCTCGGTGTTATTGCGATTATATTTTATGAGAACCTGGGATTCTCCGGTGTTGAAATTGCCAATATAAGCAAGACTTTTGGATTATTCATGATCATTGTTGGTGGTTTTTTAGGTGGGTTACTCACGGCAAGATTTGGCGTATTAAAAATACTTTTGTTAGGCGGTATTCTCGCCGCGGCGAC
>CAMYMO010000232.1 GCA_947259425.1 uncultured Ectothiorhodospiraceae bacterium
CGTCGATAATTTAAATGATGCGCTTGCCTTGCGCCCACGCCTGATGCGTCAGGAGTCGGTGGTGACAAAAGATGGACTGTGGTTAGGCATTGGTTGGCTGCGAGTTATCAAACAGGAAGAGTCACATAAAGGTGTTTTGCAGCGAGAACAAGAATTAAAGCAACTGGAAAGCCACATCGATGAGCTTGAAAAAGAGTTTGCGAAACTACAAGCACAACGCAATCAAATCCAGGATAAATTAAAACAATATGAGCAACAACGCGACATATTGCAGCAGTCATTGCAATCGCTGAATAAAGCATACAACGAGGCCAATGGTAAAGCCAGTGGACTCAATTCGCGTTATGAACAAATGCAAAAACGTATTCAACACATTGAGCATGACTTAGCCGAATTAAAAACTCAGATTGAAAGTGCTGAAAAAGCCATAATCCAGTCTCGCGAACGTCAGGAACAGGCGAAGAAACTCATCGGTGGTTTTGAATTAAAGCGTGAGAAGTTAAATGAACAACGCAGTGATTTACAAACCTCTCTCGAAGAGGCGCGCAACAAGGCAAACAATTCCCGAGAGCAGGCCCAGGAGGTTCGCGTCCGCGCTGAATCAATAAGAGCGGAACTTGGCTCGATTAAAAAAGCCCTGGAAAGAACGGACAGCCAACAGAATCAATTAAACACTCGTCGTGAAGAACTCAATGCGGCGATAAAAGAAGTTGATCAACCGTTAACGGAAATGTCAGCAGAGCTTGAAAAACTATTACAAAATCGCGTTCAAGTCGAGACGACATTAAACACTGCACGCGATAAGGTTCAGGAAATTGATTCGACCCACCGTGAGTTGGATGAGGCTAGAGTTAAATCAGAAGAAGATGTACAGCTATGCCGCAGTAGCCTGGAAGAAACTCGAATTGGTTGGCAGGAGACCAAAGTGCGTCGTCAAACCATCCAGGAAGATGTGCAAACCTCTGGGTTTGAAGTCGACGTTTTACTAAAAGAAATCCCTGAAGATGCTGAGACCGCAAAATGGCAGGAAACAGTTGATTCGGTCGAACGTAAAATTACTCGTCTTGGTGCCATCAATCTGGCAGCGATTGAAGAGTTTGAACAGCAATCTGAACGTAAAGTTTATCTTGATGCGCAAAATGAAGATCTGGTTGCGGCACTAAAAACCCTGGAAGATGCAATCGAAAAAATCGATAAAGAAACAAAAACTCGATTCCAGGAAACGTTTGATAAAGTTAATAATGGATTTAAAGAATTGTTCCCGCGCTTGTTTGGTGGTGGCAAAGCCTATCTGGAAATGACCAGTGAAAATATACTCGATACGGGTATTACCGTCATGGCACGTCCGCCCGGAAAACGAAATAGTACGATTCACCTGTTATCGGGTGGTGAAAAAGCATTAACCGCGGTTGCCCTGGTATTTTCGATATTCGAGCTAAACCCGGCGCCGTTTTGTATGCTCGATGAGGTTGATGCACCGCTTGATGATGCCAATGTAGGGCGCTATTGCGATATGTTGAAACACATGTCCGATCGAATTCAGTTTATTTTTATTACGCATAACAAAATTACCATGGAGATCGCAGAGCATCTTACGGGTGTCACAATGCACGAACCCGGTGTTTCGCGTTTAGTGGCTGTCGACGTTGATGAGGCGGTAAAACTGGCGGCTGTATAAATAAACCTGTTGCGAGAGTACAACAGAGATGGATACATTACGTGTATCATTAATAATAATCGGTATCTTAATTATTGCTGCAATATACCTATTGGGCCGGCGTCAGGTTGACTCTGACGAACATCCTCTAAAAACGACTTCATCTTTTTCCTGGTCACATCTATTTGAGCGCTTAAAATTTTCATTTCCGAAATTGGAACAATCGGTTAGCGAAGAGGTTGTCGCAAATAAAGAAGAGTTAAGTGCAGAAGATTTGGCCGATGTTAAAACCATCGTTGCCGAGCGTAAGCAAATAATTTCCAATGCTGATGACGTGACCCTCATTGTTGAATTAACGAGTGATCAAATTGCACCTGCGGGAGAACAATTGTTTGTGCCCGTTACTATTATTGCTCGACATGGTCGGAAATTTATCGGTGAGGATATAAGCAGCGTAATGGCGGCATGCGGATTTTATCTTGATCGCTCTGGAATCTATTATCTAGATGTAAAGGATCAACAGGGTTTTCAACAAAAATTACTTGGACTTGCGAATATCGTCGAACCAGGAACGTTTTCTGAAGAGACGATGAGCACTTTTGAAACACCGGGTTTGGTTTTATACCTGCATCTTCCTGCCCCAATTGAGGCACGCGATGCGTTTGCCACATTAATCGACAAAGGTCGAGAACTGTCAGTTAAATTGTCGGGGGAATTGTGTGATGAAACCCGCAGTGTGTTAACCAATCAAACCATCAGCCATTTAAAAGAAAAAGTTGAAGCCTACCGTTTTAAGCAAAAAATGACTCAAATCAAAAACAATCGTAAATAATTATAATTCCCATGCCTGTTTCAGATAAAGATCGAATGAGTAAACTTCGTGAAGATATCCATTATCACAATCACCGCTATTACGTATTGGATGATCCTGAAATCCCGGATATTGAATACGATCGCTTATTACGTGAGTTAGATGCCTTAGAAAAAGAACATCCCGAATTGATCACGCTGGATTCGCCAACACAACGAGTTGGTGCTCAGCCGCTTTCATCCTTTTCGCAAATAGAACACCTGTTACCGATGTTATCACTGAGTAATGCCTTCGATGATGATGAGGTAAATGATTTTGATCGACGTGCCAGAGAAAATCTTAATAGAGAAAAACTTAATATTGACAAA
>CAMYMO010000233.1 GCA_947259425.1 uncultured Ectothiorhodospiraceae bacterium
GGAAAATTATAAAGGGAAGTGCAGTTGCGGCAATATAGAATACGAGTTTGAGGGCGAGCCGATCAATTCCGTTTTTTGTTATTGTAAAGACTGCCAGACCCATTCGGGATCGGATAAATGGTTTGGTGTCTGGGTACCTGTCGATAAGTTTAAGTTTACCAAGGGTAGCCCGAAAAAGTTTACTCGCATTGGTGATGGCGGACATGACGTGATTCATAACTTTTGCGTTGATTGCGGCACTACTTTATCTGCCGAGATCACCATTGGTAATTTTTACTCGGTGAGTGTTTCAACACTCGAAGAGAACAATCATTTTTCTCCAAAGATGGCGATTTATGCCGCCTCGGCACCGAAGTGGGCGGTCTTTCCTGAAGGCGTCGCTAAGTTTGATATCCTGCCACCGGGGATGGGCGGTAATGAGTAATAAAACTGAACGGCAGCCTAGTTAGGCTGGCGGATGATAATAAGATGATAACCAACAGCCACATAGTCATTCACTTGCGCAGGCCCGGTTGTAGCAACATCAACGTAGTCCGGAAAATCTTCAGGTGACAAACCTTTCCATCCTGCATAGGTTGCACACACGTGTAGTTGCACACCTTCTTTATTAAGCTGTTGGGTCAGACTATGTACTTTAGGTTGTTGCTTTGCCTTGTCGGTTGTCAGTGCAAATTGTTCGTTACCATGAGTGACAATGGCCACTTCGATATCTGGAAATTTATTTTTAAGTTTACTGATATAACCTTTGACCATCGGTAAGGCCCAATCAAGGCTGTTACTTTTACCGGTGACGATCTCAAACACCACACCCATCGGTTCTTCCTTTTCAGCAAGTATTTCATCGATTTGTTTGGCGTGGGTGGCGGCTTGTAGCAGGCTGCTATAAAGCAAGCTAGACAATAGCAAGAGAATCATCCCTGCGAGGCTATATTTTTTCGTATTCATTTCTGTCCCGATCCAGTTGATTTTTATTGGTCTTGGATATGTAGACTTGGAAACGACCAAAGCGTTCCCAAAATGAATGAGAAATTTGTCGCGTTACAAAAGGAAGGTTTATTTAGCCGCCGGTTTTTGACATAAAACGGACGATTTTTTGTGGATTGCTTTCAAACTCATGACGCTCGGGTTTGAGTTGGATGGCATTACGAATATGTTGCTGTAGTTCTTCATCACTGCAGCCCGTGCGTAATAGCTCGCGTAATGGATATTGTTCATCTTGTCCAAGACACATATATAAGGTGCCATCGACACTGAGTCGTACCCGGTTACAGGTATCACAGAAATGTTGCGAAATTGGGGTGATAAAACCAATGCGCAAGTCCGTGCCGGCAACCTGCACATAGCGCGCCGGGCCACCACCGGGCATCACCCCCGGGACTAAATCAAAGCGTTTTGCCAGTTTGGCCTTGACGGTCTGTAGGTTCAGATAGTGGTCGGTGGCATCGCGTCCAGTTGAGCCCATTGGCATGGTCTCAATAAAACGTAGGGTGAAGTCATGTTCGATGCAAAATTCGACCATATCTTCGAATTCGTCATCATTGATGCCCTTTAATGCTACCGTGTTGATTTTGATGGGTTTAAAGCCGACCGATTTGGCGGTCATTAGACCTTCGAGCACTTTGCTGAGTTTTCCACCGGTGAGGGTCTTGAAACGGTCATGTTTTAGCGTATCCAGGCTGACATTAATTCGCGAAATGCCCGCATCCTGGAGCCCAGCAGCCTGTTTGGCGAGCCGGGTTGCGTTGGTGCTCAGGGACAGATCTTCGATGCCGGCGAGCTGTGAGAGTCGGCCGGCCAGTTCAGCCAGGTTATGTCGGACCAGTGGTTCGCCGCCGGTAATACGGATTCGACGGGTGCCCAGGGCACCAAAGGCGCGAATAATGCGCTCAATTTCATCAAAATTGAGCCATTCTTTGGGTTGCTGAAAGTCCTTAAACCCCTTGGGGATACAATAAGAACAACGCAGATCGCATTGATCGGTGACCGAGAGGCGTAAATACTCGATTTGTCGGCCGAAACGGTCTTTTAGGGTAGTTTGCGCTGTCATCGTATTTGGTGATTACTCTTAATTGGACGCTCAAGTGGCAAGTATAGTGTAAAGCTGTATTCTCGCAGCCCCAGCCAATGGATCAATAATACTTAATATATAGCTTAGGCTAATTAATCCTGCTCAAGTTCCGTCTGGCTTCAGTTAAATTCCACGGCATTATAATGACCGGCTAAGGCGTAACTCATGTAGGCAATACAGCATGGCCGTGAGCACCAGCAGCGCGCCACCCTGGTGCATGGCGGCCAACTCGACCGGGACGGTCATCAGTAAGGTGCTGATACCCAATACGATTTGAATAACAAACGTAATCAACAGTAAGTGAAAGGCCATATGGCTTTTTTTGTTTAAGGCAAATTTTGAAGACTTGTACCAAACGAAAGGAATGTAAATGATGAGTAGATACGCGAAGATGCGATGATTAAATTGAATGGTGACCGGGTTTTCAAGAATGTTTAAATATAACGGTGACATAGCAAACAGGCCATCCGGGAAAAAGGCCCCATTCATCAGCGGGAAGGTATTGAAACCAATACCGGCTCGCGTACCGGCGACAAAGGCACCGCTGATGATCATGAGCACAATAAGCGCGGTGGCGATCTTGGTATGGCTGCGCAATGACTCGATGCCACGAACCCATTCATTGCGAGGTTGTGGTCGAAGTAAACCCCAGGCGACCCATAATATATAAGCGTAAATTAGAATGGCGGCACTCAGATGTGCTGCCAACCGGTATTGACTGACGTGAGGATCGTTGACCAATCCACTTTTCACCATATA
>CAMYMO010000234.1 GCA_947259425.1 uncultured Ectothiorhodospiraceae bacterium
AAGACAACGGAGATCGTTGACAGTCTTGAGATGGCCACGGTTAAGTTTATTAACTTGATGATGCAACGCAAGAGTATTAAAGACGCCAAGTAAATGAGAAAACGTCGTAGTCGCACACGGCATAAAGAGGCCGTGGAGTTAAACATCACTGCCTTCATGAATTTGATGGTGGTCCTGGTTCCGTTCCTGTTAATGACGGCGGTCTTCTCTCAGCTGTCGATAATAGAATTGAACCTGCCCAGTTTAGGTGACGCGAAGAAAAACAAAAAAGATAAACCCACGTTTAACCTGCAAGTCACCATTCGCAAAAACGCGCTATTGGTTTCTGATGATAAGGGGGGGCTGATCAAACGCATTCCCAAAATCAAAAGCGGCCACAACTACCGAATGCTGACCTCGACCTTAAAACAAGTGAAAGCACGTTTCCCGGACAAATTGAATGCAACGGTACTTGCAGAACAAAATACCGAATATGAACATTTAGTTCAGACCATGGATGCAACCCGGATGTACCTGGCCATCATCGATGGTGAGATCGAACAGGCTGAACTCTTTCCCGAAATCTCAGTCGGTGATGCGCCAAGGTAACTATGATGAAAGAATCCCGTCGCGCATTACGTATGATCCGTCACCACTCTCGTAAAAAGGGTGCGAGTCTGAATATGGTGTCACTAATGGACATCTTTACGATCCTGGTGTTCTTCCTGCTCGTCAGTGCCTCAGATCAGGAAAGCCTGCCGAGCATGAAAGATATTAAATTGCCGGAGGCTTATGCCGATCAAAAACCAAAAGAAAACATCGTTATATTAGTTAGCAAAAACAATATCCTCATGCGTGGTGAGTCGATTGCTGATGCTCGTGTTGCGATGCGCAGCCGCGGTTCGATAATCCCTAAGCTCGCTCAGAAACTAGATGAAGAAGCTAAGCGCCGAGTCTCGCACCGCGCCGATGAAAAGAAAGTCAAAAAACGTGGCATCACCATTATGGGCGATAAGAAAATACCCTATGTATTGTTAAAGAAAATCATGCTCACCTGTGCCAGCTCTGACTTTACTAATATCTCCCTTGCCATCGCCAAAAAAACCCCGGCCATGGAAGAAGAGAGCTAAAGATGGCCTACACTGCACTCTGGCAAGATACCCTCCCCTGGTCGGATTCCGAAGGCGACCGTAAACTGGTCGGTTACCTGTTCATCGCCTTTGCAACGGCGACAATTCTATTTTTGATTTTAAAATTCTTGCCGCCTTTGCCCGAAGAAGAAAAAAAACTCGAAGAAGTCGCACCCCGATTAGCAAAATTAATTATCGAAAAAAAGGCCAAACCAAAACCAATTCCCAAGCCAAAGGCTAAGGAGAAACCCAAACCCAAGCCGAAGGAAAAACCGAAGCCGAAACCCAAGGCCAAGGAAAAACCAAAGCCAAAACCGAAGGCGAAACCAAAACCGAAACCCAAGGTTGATCGTGCCGCCCAGGCCCGCAAAAAGGCTGAAAAACATTTCAACGCCGTTGAAGATGCGTTAGCTGACTTACGTGAATTTGATGTTGCTTCGCTTGATAAAAATAAACCGGTCACCAGTGGTTCGACGAAGAGTACGGCAAAAGATACTACCACGGCCATTATTGCTTCGAGCGCAGCGAAAAGCAGTGGCGGTATCAATACCAGCAGCCTGAGCCGGGCAACCGGAAGTGGCGGAAGCCTACAAGGACGTTCGACGACGAATGTAAAAAGCTCGATTGGTTCAGGTGGTGGCGCCAAACGGGGTACCCGCAGCGGTGGGGGTGGCGGTCAAAACAGCCGTCCTTATGAAGAAATCGAACTGGTCTTCCAGAAAAACAAAGGACGTATCTTCAGTATATATAATCGCGCCCTGCGTAACGATCCCTCTTTGCAGGGCAAAATCGTCGTTGAGCTAACCATTCAACCAAATGGAAAAGTCACCAAAGTCAGAATCGTCTCCAGCGAACTGAATAATGCAAAATTAGAGAGCAAACTGATTCGAACCATCAAAGGTTTTCGTTTTAAAGCCCGTTCCAATGTTGGGACGCTTGTCGTGAAATACCCAATCGATTTCTTACCGAGTTAAAACCAAAGTGGTAAGATACTATCCACGACCAAACTCACGGCCCGAATTTAATTAACTTTTATTAAAAGTAATTGTCATTTTAATTTTGGAAGTATCTTGAAATGCCAATCTAGCCAGGCAATTTCAAAGTTAAACGTGATTTTCTTAATCGGTAGCTAACTTTTCCGAAATAAGGGCGTCTATCAAAATATGCGGATTCTCACCTTAATTCTATTTTGTGTCACCCTGACAACGCCAACAAGTTTGTTCGCTGAACCCGCTAAAATTTCGAATGCCGCGGTGCATATACAGGGCGTTGATATCGACTTAAATATGGATGGTGTCGCGCGAGAAACACGAATCTATACGTTTGGTTTTAGTTTTCGTGAACGACTGACCGCCAGCCTTGATGGTGCCATTTTGATTGGCTACCTGGACGTGACTCAAGGCTCAAACCCAATTCTCGCTGCACAAAATAACTCGGGTGGTTATCTGGGTTTTGATTTACGCGGCCAACTAATTGATACCGAGAAATTCGATTTATTTAGCCGCTTTGTTTATCGTTATGCGCAAACCGCATCCCGGCTCGCTGAACAAAAGATTGATTGGGAATGGCATGAGTTGAATCTGAGTGTGGAGAGCCAGACCTATATTAGTGAGTCATTATATGCCAATTTATCAATAAGTTACCTGGGGCTGGATGGGCAGGAAAAAGCCACTGGAGACCTCAATCAGCGCCTAGATTTT
>CAMYMO010000235.1 GCA_947259425.1 uncultured Ectothiorhodospiraceae bacterium
TGCCGTTGTTCAGGATCTAAACCAATCAATTCGGCAACGGCATGATTAAAGCTAATCAAGTGTGTCGGTGTTGAAAAGGGCGTTGGGTCGACCCGGCTATAGTAGTTATCTGCTAGCCTGGCAAAGCTGTTGTTAAAGTTGAGATTTTCTAGGGTTTTTAACATCATACGGTCCTAGATGCTAAAGTAATCGGTAATGATTGAAAACAACAAAAAAGGGTTATGTTAAGTGACAAACCAAATACACCCAACCGCGTTGGTCTCTGCCGAGGCGAATTTAGGTCAGGATAATATTGTCGGACCTTTTGCCATCATAGAAGAGGGCGTGGTGCTGGGAAATAGTAATCGCATTGCGGCGCATGCCGTGATTAAAAAAAGCGTGCGTATGAAGGACGGTAATACGCTATCTGAACATGTTGTGCTGGGCGGAATCCCACAATATACCGGCTTTGATGAATCGCTGGCGACCTATTTGCAGATCGGCTCTGACAATGTTTTTCGTGAGGCGGTTACGATAAATTGTGCACTTCATGCTGGCGAGAGCACGACTATCGGCGATCGGAATTTTCTGATGCATGCGATGCATATTGGGCACGATTGCCGTATTGGCAACGATATCACCTTTGGTCCCTCAACCGGGATAGGTGGCCATGTTGAAATTGAGGATAAGGCCTTTATCTCTGGGGGGGTGATGGTGCATCAATTCGGCAAGATTGGCCGTTTTGCCATGGGCGGCGGTAACGCCAAGATTACCCAGGATGTAGTATCGTTTATGATTACGGATGGGAATCCGGCCAGTGTCCGAGGATTAAATTTGGTTGGCCTGAAACGAGCCGGTTTTCAGATGCGTGATATCAAAATGCTCAAAAAAGCCTATCAGCTGTTGTTCCAACAAGGTTCCCTGGAAGACAATTTGGCGTCCATTCGGGCCCTAAATCATGACTTAGCGGCTGAATTATGTGAGTTTATTGGTCGTTCTGGGCGTGGATTTCATCGTAGTAAGTAAAAATCGTCTTTCTGCCTTTGTTTTAGTGAGCGAGATGGGTAAAATGGCGCTAAATTTCAGTTCGTGGTTTCAATCAACGGTTTTATGTCAAGTTAGGTCAGATTTGGTTAGACAGTCCCTACCTTCTAAATATCGAAGCGTCACCGAAATACAGTGATTATATTGAATGCTAAACCATGTAAGCTGTACCGATAAAATTTTATGAAGTTAAAAAGTTGGTATCAATGAGCACAACTCAAGCAGAAGTCCAGGATCGAAAATCGAGCTTTGATTATGAAGAGCTTTTAAAATCAGGTCGCGGTGAATTGTTTGGTCCAGGCAATGCACAATTACCGGCCCCACCGATGTTAATGTTTGATCGCATTACCAATATAAACGTAACCGGTGGCAGCTATGGCAAAGGTGAAATTATTGCCGAACTCGACATTAATCCGGATCTGTGGTTTTTTGAATGCCATTTTATTAATGACCCCGTTATGCCGGGTTGTTTAGGTCTGGACGCTCTCTGGCAACTCGTTGGTTTCTATCTGGGTTGGATGGGTGGCCCTGGCCATGGTCGTGCACTGGCTGCGGGTGAAGTTAAGTTTACCGGTCAGGTTATGCCAACCAGTAAACTGGTGCGTTATCGACTCAACCTCAAGCGCGTCATTATGCGTAAATTATTTATGGGTATTGCCGACGGCGAAGTTGAGGTTGACGGCGAAACCATCTACACCGCAAAAGATTTGCGTGTGGGTTTATTCACTAATCAATAAAAGCAAAGAAATAAAATAATCAAATGCGTAGAGTAGTCATAACAGGTATTGGAATCGTCTCAAGTATTGGGAACGATCAGGAACAGGTAAAAACATCATTGCTAAATGGTGAGTCCGGAATTGAGTTCGCACCAGAATATGCGGAACTGGGTTTTCGTTCTCATGTACATGGTACGGTTGATATCGATCTAGAGTCCTTAATCGATCGAAAGCTCAAACGTTTCATGGGCAATGGTGCAGCGTATAACTATATTGCCATGCAACAGGCGATCGAAGATTCTGGTTTGAGTGAGACGGATGTCTCTAATCCCCGGTCTGGTTTAGTGATGGGTTCGGGCGGACCATCGACATCGAATATCGTTGATGCGGCTGATATCTTGCGCGATCGTGGTATTCGACGAGTGGGTCCTTATATGGTGACCCGCACTATGTCGAGTACTAACTCCGCATGTCTTGCTACCCCGTTTAAGATTAAAGGTGTGAACTACTCAATCAGTTCAGCATGTTCTACCAGTGCGCACTGTGTCGGGCATGGTGCTGAGCTTATCCAATTTGATAAACAGGATATCGTTTTTGCCGGTGGTGGCGAAGAATTACATTGGACGATGAGTGTGTTGTTTGATGCAATGGGAGCGATGTCCTCAAAATATAATGATACCCCGAAGCTTGCCTCACGTGCCTACGATGCGGACCGTGATGGATTTGTCATAAGTGGTGGGGGCGGGGTCTTGGTTCTTGAAGAACTGGAGCATGCCAAGGCACGAGGTGCGAAGATTTACGCTGAACTTGTCGGCTATGGTGCAACTTCGGATGGTTATGACATGGTTCAACCCTCAGGTGAAGGTGCTGTGCGTTGTATGCAACAAGCATTAGCAACGACCGAGCATAAGATCGACTATGTCAACGCCCACGGTACAAGTACCCCAGTTGGTGACATAAGAGAACTGGAAGCACTCAAAGACGTGTTTGCTGAGGATGTTCCTCATGTTAGCTCGACAAAGTCACTAACGGGTCATGCATTAGGTGCGGCCGGTGTCAATGAAGCCA
>CAMYMO010000236.1 GCA_947259425.1 uncultured Ectothiorhodospiraceae bacterium
TTCTGTCACTGATAGCAGCTGCTCAAACTCCATTTTAACAGGTACATCAGAATATCGCGTTCCGGCCAGGACTAGTTTGAATTTTTGATTAGCAAATTTATTCGGAACTTCAACTGACCAGGCCAGGTCATCAATTTGTTTAACCGGAACGGTTGATTCGTCAGGAAGTGTTATCTGCATAGATATCGAATCAGGCCGTATCAGTCCAATGTGAGGCATTATATTGATGATAAAGGGTTTATCATCCGATTCCTGGCTTACTTTGATGTTCGCCGGACTATCATGAACTTGTAGACTATGACGGATAGCACGTGTAAAGGTTAGGCTTTTTGCTCTTATCGAGAGCTCATAGTCACCGGCCTCATCGGGAGAGGCAAACTTTGCACTATATACACCATCAGATTTAATTACATCAGGGCTGTTGCCATTATCAAGCAATTTTGAGCTATGCACACGATCCTGTTTATCAATACGCTTCATCTCAAATACAGTCTTGGCAAGTAAATTTTTATTGGTAACAATCTTGCCTTCTTCTAATAATCGCGCGCGCAGATTAAATTCATCGCCCAGCATAATCGAGTTTGGTAACTTATCGACCTTCATGCGCAAATTGGTGACAATCATTACCCGGTTGTCTGGATCAACCTTTGCCTGCAACTTCCATTCTCCAGCAAGTGGTCCTTTAACTGTTATCAGATCATAACCACTATCATGGTGCCAATTTACAATCTGCGGGTGTTTCTTTTCAGACCAAACCTGACCATCAGGTAACATCAGTTTTGTTGCAGGAGAATCCTTGGCTAGAAAAATTAACACGGTTATATCACTAACATGTTTATCAACGGTAAACTTATTTTCTTCAATAGGCAGGGTGTCAGGTTTAACTGATTTTTCGAATATCTTAAAAAAAACTCGTTGTAATTCTTCAGCTTTATCAACTTGAACAAATGAGCCCTTGGTCGAACCGGATAAGGCATTTAATAATTCTTCATCGGTATTTTTCGACAATGCGATTGAATGCACGGTGGCGTCGGCTGATTCCAGTTTGGGTATAATTTCATGTAATAAACGGCGTCTGGATTGTTCGTTCAATCGCGCATCTTTATCGATATCGACGACACCGTCGGTTAATAGGATCAAATGTCGATCATAGCGTGGATCGGGAGACTGCCAATCGACCGTGGCACGCTTCACCGCTTCTTCAATATTGGTAAACAAACCGCGCGAATGTATTTTATTCGCTTCAAGCATGGCCTTTTGTTTCCATGATTTATCAACCGTCCCTAACTTAACTTGCATGTTGATGTAGCGACCAAATGTCCAGATACCGCTTCGAGTACTATCTGGCATGAGACCAACTAACATTTTGACAGCAGGACTTCGTAGATTATTCGGATCGTTTTTCTTCATACTTCCGGACACATCGATCAATACCCGGACATCGCTGACGGTCTCAGCTTGAACAAGAAAAGAGACAAAAAGACAAACTAAGATAAGCCACAAACGGGCATGCACCCCTGAGCCAGTATCAGGGGATAAGGAGACCGATCCACTTATCGCGCCAAGACGCATCTTTTTCCGCAATTTCATATTAATATTAGCGGAAAAAGTCGCAAAAGCATTAGCTTAGCCAGCTTACTGCAGATTATAAATGAGGTTTTGTGGCTAAATAACGACCTTTAGCCGGCGCGACAGCGCCTAATGGAGCAGATATTTAGGCAACCAACACCGAAAAAAGAATCGCGATGGTGAAGACGATCAATGCGACAATAATGGTTAATGGTAGATTTTGGAATGTGAAAAATCTTTTCATGGTCTGTACCTCAAAACATATATTAGCTAATTCTAATTTACTTATCCTTATCCTGCAAGGGGTTATCAGGCTTGGGCGGCTCATCATCATCCATTAAAATCCGGTGTGCAGGCCCCTCAAGGTCATCAAACTGACCGCTGCGTACGGCCCACATAAAGGCCCAGATTGCGACCCCGAGCAAGACCAGGCCTAATGGTATTAATATATACAAAATATTCATCGTTCTTGAGCCATTGATACTTTATTCCCAGAATTTTCAGAACCCGTCAATCGTAACGCATTCAATACAACAATGAGTGAGCTTGCCGACATGCCAATCGCCGCCATCCAGGGCGCAATCCAACCCATTGCAGCAAGAGGTAACGCCACTAAATTATAGACCAATGCCCAAACTAGATTTTGTCGAATAATGATGCGTGACGACTTTCCGACTTTAATAGCAGAGACAATATGATCCAGGTTTTCTGAAAGTAAGATCATATCGGCACTGGCTTGAGCAATCTGGGTTCCCTGCCCCATCGCAATTGAAACCTGTGCTTTAGACAACACGGGCGCATCATTAATACCATCACCAACCATGGCAACAATCGCCCCCTGTGCCTGTAATTCAGATAATTTCTCAAGTTTCTTATCCGGTGTTAACCCTGCAACCGCTTGCGTCACCCCGAGTTTACTGGCGACCTGGTCAACATTCACCTGTTGATCACCACTTAGAATCATCGTTTTAATACCCAACTCGTTTAGTTGTTGTATTACGTTTGGCGCGCCCACTCTAATTTTATCTTCAAATTTAAAGCCAGCCAGTAAATGTTCTTTATCGGCAAGTAGAATCTGATTTTGTTTGTGTCTAATATCATCCAGCTTGAAGTCGACCTGATCTTTAATGTAATCAGCATGACCAATAAAATACGGTTTGTTATTGATTACCGCCCTCATCCCCATACCAGGTTCATTCTCAACTTCACTTAC
>CAMYMO010000237.1 GCA_947259425.1 uncultured Ectothiorhodospiraceae bacterium
CAACCAGTCCGATAACAACGCCACTGCCAAGGTTTCGAATGGGATGACGATGTTTTACATGCGCGATCTCGTGAGCCATGACCATGGTTAGCGCATTCTCGTTGGGCATTTTTTCGAGTAAACCCCGGAACAAAACAACATGACCGCCGAGGGTGGCATAGGCATTCACCACATTTTCCTCAGAATAGTGAATTTTGATCTTCATCGCTTCAGGTAAATCCTGAGTGGTACTAATTTTATCGGCCAGGTCTTGCAGGTATTTCACGATGGGTTGGTTTTGATCATCGGTTCCCATAACAAACAACTCTGAGTCCTGCTCAATACTATAGGGAAGGTGGTGGGCAAGTTTATCGGCGACAATTCCAAGTATAAATAAAATAATGGCGAGAGTACCAAAGATACCAATCGTTAAAAGAAAGAATTCTTTTAATGGGTGTTCATTGCTGCTATTGATACCTTCGGGTATCTGTGGGTTAGAATATTCCACGGCAATTAATCGACAAAGGCAGTTCCGTAGGCCAATACCTCAACCGAACCGATCGAATTTCCGCGCCCTTGAGAGATACTGGACGTCTCGAGTTTGACATTAAATATCAGGTTAGCACCTTTGACACGAGCCTGATCTTTCATGCGTAATACGGCTTCGCGGCGGGCGCGATCGACCAGGGATTCATAGGACTTAACCCGGCCGCCAACCAGATTGCGTAAGCCAGCAAGAAACCGTTTAAAGTAATCTACGGAGACCACCACGCTGCCAGTCACCAAAATCGTATGTTGAGGTTGTATGCTTAAATCGGGGATTTTTGTCGCAATGGCAGGAATACGTGCAAGTGCCTTTTCGCGTTTAATAATGGATTTGTAATGACGTGTTTCAGCCAACCGCCCAAAGAAATAACCAAGTGCGAGCAGGGTGGCGAAGATAATTAAATCTAGCATGTCGAATCCTTACTCTAAAATAACAGCGGTGCCGTAGGCAAAGAGCTCAGCCGCACCGGCGGCGACACTGGAAGTGGAAAAACGAATATTTAAAACGGCATTGGCGCCAACCGCCTTGGCCTGTTCCTGCATGCGCTCAACCGCTTCAGCACGAGATTCTTGCAGTAACTCCGTGTAACCCTTTAATTCACCGCCGAAAATATTCTTCAGACTGGCCATAAAGTCACGGCCGACGTGTTTGGCGCGCACCGAACTGCCTTGCACCAGGCCTAAATGTTTAGTGATTCGTTGGCCCGGAATAATCTCTAAATTGGATAGCAACACTAAAGTCTCTCCTTTGATCTTTGTACAACGAGTTGGGTGCTGATTACTTTATACTACTCGATTTTTAATTGATGGGGAATCGATTCTAAAGGCAATTAATAGATTCGTGCTTTAGAGTCAGTGTCAACGATAACTCATTGAATTAGTTTTTAATATTTTATTCGCCAGTGCCCGTCTTCCAGTACGGCTGTATATTTAGTATCGATTAATGTTCCATTTTTCAAGTAATAAATGACAGAGATATTCGCACTATCGCGTGTATATTTTGTTGCCTGGTAGGTAAACCTGTTTAGATCTATCGATGTCGTTGGATCAACTTGCCTGGTCAGTTCGTTTCTAAAAAATTCACTTTCTTGAGCTTTGGCTATTAAAGCCAGTGCTTCGGATTTTTTACCTGCTTCTCTCAGTAAAACTAATTGGGTTACCGCGTGTTTGGCTGTACCTTCTGCGGGTATATTTTCTGTATAGGGTAGTGGTTTTTTATCGGGTTTTGGTTTTTTCCGATTTGCCATCACCCATTCGAGTTTTTCGCGTTTCGTGATCCCACTGGTGTTAACGACTTTGTTGTCAACGATATCAAAATAAGCACCGATGATAAGCTTGTCTCCGACACACATTTTTTTGTCGTATATAATCCTTAATCGTTCAGGATCGCTCTTCATATGTTCTACATCCCATTTACCCAGTAATTTTTTTAATTTATCAAGTCTATCGGGTACAGCTCGAAAACGCGGAATAAGAAATTGTGCGCGTTCACTAGGCGCGATCCCATCCTGGTAATTATCGAGCGAATCTAAATAGAGTGTGGTTGAGACGTCTTCTGCGTTTAAGGATTTTATGGCACGATAAATATAAGGAAAAGTAGGATTGTTTTCTTTTGAGTAATCCTTAAAGGGGCCTTTAAAATAAAGAAAACGGGTGTCGTCCAGGTCCCACTTACTTACATACATTGGGTATCCAAGTTGGCAGATGGTCTTATAAATATTGCGTGGTAGTTTATTTAGATCAAACGCGGGTCGATCAGGTACGTGATAAGAAATTTTGGCTTGTTGTTTGGTATCAGCCGTCGAGGTCTGATCAATGCGATCCGGGATAACAAAAAAACTAATTACACCAAGAGTAAATACAGTCAGCAGCGCAAATAGAATTGGCTTGCTCATTTACGTTTGTCCCTTTTATATAACTTCCACTAAGGGTAGAACATTAATAGGTCCGATTCACCGAAAACTCGGCCAGGGCGTGCAGAGCTTCCTTATATATAGTATCGGGCAATACGGACAGACACTCGATCGCCTTGTCGGCCTCAGAACGGGCGGTTTGTTTGGTGTAGGCGATGGCGCCGGTCTCGGTCAGGGCCTTTTTAACCTCATCAAAGCGTTCCCGTCCGCCGTGTTCTATCACCTCGCGCATCAGGGCATTTTGCTCGGGGCTACCTTTTTGCATGGTGTAGATCAGGGGCAGGGTCGGTTTACCTTCGGCCAGGTCGTCGCCAACATTTTTACCGATTTCACCACTGGAT
>CAMYMO010000238.1 GCA_947259425.1 uncultured Ectothiorhodospiraceae bacterium
TAAGATAGGCTTATGAGTTAGCAATAAAGCCCCCTTTAATAAGCTAACCCAAAATAAATTAATCTAGATTAGATTAAATATGGTGTGTACCGCATCCCGTCCCCAAGGATGATTGATCATAAAAAAACGTTAGGAAGACGGATATAAAATGGGATGCGCAGATATAAAGATAATATCAGGGAGCTGCGAACAAAATGGTCAAGCGACTTCAGCAGGGTGTCGTGTTCATCGCCTTTATTTCACTGGCGACAATCAGTCATGCCGAAGAAAGCGGGCAATGTAAAAATTGGGTCGCCAAAGCGGCCGCCGTCGTCGGTACCATTGACGCCAAGCGTCATGGCCAACAAGACTGGCAACCCGTCATACGTAATAATACCTATTGCCCCGGCGATCAAATCCGCGCCGCCAAGGACAGTAGTGCCACATTAGTCTTCACCAATGAAACCCTGGTCACCCTCGATCAACTCACCGCGATTACGATCAATAAAATTGATAACGATGGTCCGTCCATACTGGAACTGGTTAAAGGTATTGCGCACTTTATCTCGCGCGTCCCCCGCAGCTTAAAGATCAACACCCCATTCGTTAACGCGGCGATTGAAGGCACAGAATTTGTCGTCGAAGTGGGCGAAACCGAAACCAACGTGACCGTCTTCGAAGGCACGGTGTTAACCGCCAATGAGCAAGGTGAATTACGGGTCACCAATAACGAGACCTCGAAAAGCATCGCAGGTCAGGCCCCGCAAAAGATCTTAATGGCCCGCCCGCGTGATGCAGTGCAATGGGCGGTGTATTTTCCGCCGGTTACTAAAGGTGAAACCGACAGCGATATCAAAGCACAGCAATCGATCGCGGCCATCGTCAACAATCAGGACAATGCCCTGGCGCTCGCCCAGGAAGCCGTCAGCCTGGCACCCGATGCCGCCGCCAGCCATATTGCCTTATCCTATGCCTGGCAATCTAAATTTGAATTAACCAAGGCCATGGCCAGCGCCATCACCGCCACCGAAAAAGAAGCAGATAATGCCATCGCCTGGGCACGCCTGGCCGAACTGCAACTTTCCGTTGGCGAACTCTCACGGGCATTAACCTCAGCCGAAAAGGCCAAAGCATTAGACCCGAGCCATGCCCGCACCCATACGATCTTGGGCTATGCCTACTTAACGAAAATCAGGATTACCAAAGCCCGCGAAACGTTCAATAAGGCGATCGAACTCGACCAAAGCGATCCGCTGCCGCATTTAGGCTTAGGACTGGCGATGATTCGTCGCAACGAATTGACCGAAGGCCGACGCGAGATCGAGATCGCCGCCGCACTCGACCCCAATAACTCGATCATCCGCAGTTACTTAGGTAAGGCCTACTTCGAAGAAAAACGCGGCCCACTCGATGCCGAGCAGTTTGCGATGGCCAAAGAGCTCGATCCGAATGACCCGACCCCGTATTTCTATGATGCGATACGCAAACAAACCGAAAATGATCCGGTTGGGGCGTTAAAAGACATTAATAAATCCATAGCGCTAAATGATAATCGTGCGGTGTTTCGTTCGAGTTTGCAGTTGGATCAGGATGAGGCCGTGCGCAATGCAAGTTTGGCGAGGATTTATCAAGATCTAGGTTTTGAACAACCCGCAATCAACGAAGCAAGCAAATCGCTCAATCAAGATCCAAGCAGTCACTCGGCACATCGGTTTTTAGCGGACGCATATTCTAACAAACCAAAATATGAGATTGCGCACGCAAGTGAATTATTTCAAGCACAAATGTTACAACCGCTTGGACAAATTCTCTTACAGCCTCAATCCATTGAATCTGATCTTGATATATTAAATTTCTCTAACTCCTTTGGTAACAGTTCATCAGACGTTACAAATTTATTTAACCGTAACGGGGCATCTGCATCGTTTAATTTATTTTCTGGTAACCAAAATACCCGCGGCGATGAACTCTTAATTTCTGGTCTTTACAACAAATTTGCAATTAGCGCGGCACAATTTGCCTATAAAAACGATGGCTTTCGAGAAAATAATGATGTTGATCACGCATTATATAATTTATTTGTTCAGGGAAAACTTACAAATAATTTATCAATTCAGGCCGAATATCTCAATCGTAGTACCGACAAAGGGGATTTGGCTCTTCGATTTGATCCAACAGTTTTTAATCCAAATGAGAGAAATGAAATTGACACCGAGATGGGAAGAGTTGGATTTACCCAAAAGTTTCATGCTAATAACACTCTTCTTGGCTCCTTTATTAATAGAAACTTATTGGATAAAAAAGAAATTATTAATTCTATCCCAGGCGTGTTTACTCAGACAATTACAACTTTAGATGATGAAAATGCTAATATTGCTGAACTACAAGATACTCATGTTTCAAATTCGTACAATATAGTGTCCGGATTATCAGTAACGGATATTAATCATATTAAGACAGTAACAACACATACCGTGGTAGTTACTCCTCCTGTAGACAACACAAGTATTATTCCTTCAAATCTAGATAGGGAACACAAATCTGCGTATATATATTCTAATATATCTGCATCAAAAAATATTAAATTCGATGTAGGCCTCTCTTACGATATATATGAAACTACAGACCAAGAAATTAATCGATTAAATCCCAAAATTGGTGCAAAAATATTCTTTTCAGACAACACGGTGTTACGTCTAGCCTCTTTGTCAGCATTAAATAAACCAATTCCTGGATTACAAACACTCGAGCCGACACAAGTATCTGGGTTTAACCAATTCTATGATGACCGGAATGGAACAAAAATAATTCAGCATGGAATTGGTTTTGAACACAACCAGGACAATAAAGTCATAGTTGGACTTGAATCTATTTATCGTGACCTGGAGTCACCTCTGATATCTGGTGGCTCACTCTTATTTGATGACCTGACCGAATTAAATCATCAACTTTATCTAAACTGGATTATAAATCGCACATTTAGCATTAATGCCAGTGTATTCTATGAAAAATTTGAAAATGTAAATACAAACGATCTCTTAACTTTAAATAAAATAACAACAACTGAATACCCAATCAGTTTCAATATTCACTCAAGCCCGGGAATCAATTTTAAATTTGTCACCACATATGTAGATCAGGATCTTACAGACGCGGCAAATAACGAATTTCATGACAGCTTTTGGGTCGCCGACTCTATTCTTGAGTATAGATTTCCCAGAAGATTTGGACGACTTTCGATTGGCGTAAATAATTTATTTGATGAACAATTTAATTTCTATAACATAAATTATCAAGGTGAAACAAACAACCCTAAGTACATCCCAGCTCGCTCAATTCTCGCGCAATTAATAATTAATTTAAATTAACTAGTGTAAAAATAAAAACAGGAGGAGTAAATTATGAGTAATGTTGTAAGCACAGGAGCAGCCGTTGTTGCTGCCGGTAGTCTAGCCCTTGCAGGTTTTACATACTTTTCATTGTCAGGTTTCGAACCCACAATCGATGGAAACTGCTATTTTAGAGATACATCACAAGGAAACTCGATTTGTTTAACAGCAAGTGCTGCTGAAACTGGAAATTACTGCGTTGGCTTGTGGAAAGCAGCCCCACCATGTCCGGCAAGGTAATACTAATAGAAATGATGAACCGGCCTTCGGGTCGGTTTTTATTCTCGTATAATATTTCCCATTAACAATAGACATCACACGCCCTCCTTTACTGATGGTGCGCTAGCACACTTGCGTGATTCATTCCCCCACCAAACGGCTTCTGGATTGTGACGATGTTAAACTAATCGTATGAACACATAACGCTATCGACCTACCAAAAATAAAACACGTACACCAAAACAGATTAATGAACTCTTAAACTGTACCGACTGCTTCTATTGTCCTTAGTAATAGTAAATGTGCTCTGATTTACACACTTTACCTCGTACTAAACTTACAACATAATACGGTCAGCCCCCAAACCAATTGATTGCACTAATATGGAAACTAATTTATAAGGAAATGCCTATGAAATACGCACTACACTCTGTTCTGTTCTGTTCTGTTCTTTAGCAGTTTAACTCAAGCCCAATCTCCCGATAGAGATCCCAATGCGCCAATTAGCAGTATACAATTTACGCCCAGCGGTTTAGTTGTTATTGATGAGGATGGGAATGTTGAAAACATTCAAGGTTCGGTCATTATTGTTAATCATGATCAAACCATTTCAGTAGACGCTGATGGTAACTTCATTTCTGCTGATGCTGTCAACGAGAATGGTTCGTTAAAAAACACTGATACTGGAACTAAAATAACGTCATCCTTTACAGCATCACCGTTCTCAAACACGACGTTACAACAATCTGCATTACCTGCAGAGAACGGGAGTTGCCATATCCCAACAACTATCTCTGGTGAGGCTACATGTAGAGATGTGGATCCATATTTTGGGTATTGTTTCTACCCTCGCCTCCCAGGTAGATGTCCAACCTGAAGCTAAATCAAAACCGGCCTTAAGGCCGGTTTTTTTTGAATGAAGATCCTTCGTTTCGCTCCACATGCTTTACATTGCCTTTGAACCGCTTCGCGTTTCATGCAGTCACTGCTTAGAATCGCTTTGTGTTTCGTGCAGCGTTCCCTTCGCTCTGCTCAAGTCATTTCCTGCGATATGCTCTGTTTAGGATGACGGGCCCTGGATTCCCTTCTCCAAGGGGAAAGTGCCCAGTGCCTATGACAACAGAGTAGAAAACATTCGAACTGAAGGTGAATAAGTCACAATCCTGGGTATTAATTAGTCACATCTTTCTTAAAATCAATCACTTACATTAGGTCCATCACGGAAAGATGAGGGGCGCCATGGAGGGCTTAATTCCTTTCAAAATCGTCATCTGGCTTTCTTCTTATAAGCAGTCTACCTGCCATTCCTGCTGGGAATGAGTGGTTTTGTGTTGCTGTATTTAAATTAATACCCTTTTCATGTCCTCTAAAGTGATAAGTAGGGGGGCACCCTAGCCCTCGGCTGTAGCCGTCTCCTTGGGGGTAAGTTATATCTTATTCCCTCACCCTAGCCCTCTCCCTGAGGGAGAGGGAACTCTAGTAGGTATGTGAATTTTTCACATTAGGCCGTGATCTTTTCGCACAGAAGCAAAACCGCATTAGACCTAATATTTAACTAACAGAAACACATTTGGACAGTGCAGTAAGGGGAAAGGTTATGAACGTACAAATGATGAATACCAATATAACACCAGGTGCACAACAGCCTGTCTTGGCCATGCTCGATGCCCACTATGCATTACAGGAAGGCAGTCAAAACGAAGCTCGTTCGGCAATGAAGACGGCTTTGCAGTTTTGCAAACAACGGGGTTGTGATCATCTGAAACTGTTGAACAATCAATTCTTAAAGGATCTGTTGATCTGGTCTTACCAGCAAGGCATCGAGAAAGAGTATGTCAAACAGAGTCTGAATTCGTTAATGATGGACGGTCCGGATGTGATCGACATTAATACTAAAGTCGATAAACCGGTGAAGATTTCAACTTTGGGTGATTTCTCTGTGCAGGTGGGTGAGCAAAGCTTGTCTTATACGCGTGCCGGTTATAACAAACCATTTGATCTGTTAAAGGCCTTGATTGCCTTTGGTGGCAAACAGGTTAATCGCACCAAGATCATCGATACCTTGTGGCCGGATGCGGAAGGTGACAGTGCGCGACGTAATTTTGATACCACCTTGCATCGTTTACGTAAGATGTTAAGCCACAACAAGGCGCTGATTTTACACGGCAGTCAACTCACCCTGGACCCACATTATGTTTGGGTTGATATCTGGGAGTTTGATCGCACCGTGGGTCAAATCGATGGAGAGTTACATCATATGGCCAGTAATCCTAATCTCGTTCGTCAATTAACGGATCATGTTATGGAATTATACCAGGGGCATTTTTTACATAATGATCATGTCCGTCCATGGACACTGTCGTTACGTGAGAGTTTAAATGCCCGCTTTACCCATTTATTGATTCGACTGGGTCGCTACTGGCAGCAACAAGACAACCCAGATTTGTCGGTGGCCATTTTGTTGCGCGGCGTTGAACTGGAAAACACCTCTGAATCACTCTACCAGGAGTTAATGAAGGTATACGTCAGCCAGGGACGTATGGCCGAGGCAGCAAGCACGTATTTACGCTGCCGCAAGGCCTTAGCGACTAACTTAAATGTCCTGCCGTCATCCGAAACGGTACGCATTTATAAATCCACCAGTATTCAAGCATAAAATTGGATAAAGCAAATTTTCTATAGATGGATATAGGGATAAAAATAGCGATAAAAATAGGTAGGTATAGATAGGGGTTATCACTTGGCCGGGATGAGATCCGGCCGGGTGCTTAACCCATCGACGTTAGCTAGCTAAGCAGTACTTTTTATTGTCGAGGCTGCCGGTGGTTACGATAAAACCTGTGAGACCGATGACGTTGACCAGGCTAAATTCGAAGCACCAAAACCGAACGGCCCCTCGGCAGCCAAACAGCAGACTCATGCAGCCTGTAGATGACGCCTTCGCTGTCTCGTTGGGGCCTACCCCAGCGATGACAGCATAGCAAAGCGACCTTTCGGTTAGGGTCGAATTGGGGTAACGGGCTAAGGTAATAAACTTTTTTCCAAGAGCAGTGTCCGCACTGCTTCTCCCCCGTTGCGGTTCAGGCTCCTGGACCGCATTTTTTTTGCGATCGATTTTTCATAAATGAAATCCCGGATGCCCATGATTTTAATCAACTCCGGCAAGCCTTTATCGACTGGCAGGCACCCTGGATATTGCTGTTATCCAACCTGTCTGTGGAAAAACGTCAGTATTTTGAACAACTTGCCCGTAAACAGGCGCTGTTGGTGGATGCCCCGTATCGACTTTATCCTGAGGTCATCGATCAAGCTGCGATCAAAGCGGCCCGAGTCGAGGCCATGATGCGTAAAAACCATCCTGATGAAGTCGTAAAAGAAGATATCCTGTCTAGCTGGTATCTCGAACTCGGTGAAAATGAGCGCGGAAAATAACCCCAAAACCCTGATTTAAGTCGAATTTTACTCAATATTCTTGCTGGTAATCCGATTATAGATCCATGTTTCATAAGTTTCGGCTTGTGATTAAACCCTATTCAACCTACGTATAATTAATCGTAACCAGGTGATATGAATCGTATCCAGACCTTAGTCGCTTGCCTGTTCAGCCTGCTATCGTGCTCTGCCGATGCGAGTCAAATTGATCCGTTAACCGTCACTCAGCCGACCAACACCGCATTGGTATTAATGCTGGGCCTGGTTATTGTTAGTTTATTGGTGATGTTGTTATTACAAAAACATCAAAACCAGGCAAAAATTGAATCGTTACAAGCAGAACATTTACGCAACGTTAAGTCAAACGAACAACGTCATAAAAGTATTTTCGAAACCATCGTTGATGGTGTCATTATTATCGACAAGACCGGTATCATCCAATCGTTTAATCCGGCCGCAGAAAAGATGTTCGGCTATCACAAGAATGAAGTGATCGGCCAAAACGTTACTGTTTTGATGCACGACGATCTTGCTAATCAACACGACGGCTACCTGACACGTTTCCTGAAGACGGGGAAATCTAATATCATTGGCAAAGGCCAGGAGCTTAACGCAAAACATAAAAATGGCAGTAACATTCCCATCGAACTCAACATTGGTCCAATGGAAATCAATGGGCAAACATTCTTTACCGGCGTGGTCAGAAACATTTCGCAAAGAATTATTTCAATTGAACAGTCAAACCTGCTGGTTGAAATGTTGGAAACCAGTCCCGATCTTATCATCACCTTTGACCTGGAAGGCAAGGTTGAGTTCATGAATCAATCCGGCCGTTCCATGTTGGGTTATCAACCCCAGCAAGACCTGTCCACTACGTCGATTGCCGATTTTTTCCCTCGGGAAGAAATTGACCTGGTTTTAAATGAAGCCGTGCCAACCGCCTATATGCATGGCTACTGGTCTGGAGAAACAAAAATAATAAATCACAAAGCTGAACCGGTTGATGTCTCGCAAGTATTAATTAAACATGAAACCTCGGTTAACGGTAAACGACTTTATTCAACGGTATTGCGTGATATCTCGAGCCGTATAAAATCGGAACAGGAATTATCACACGCTAAAGAGCGTGCCGAAGGCGCAACCCATGCTAAAAGTGAATTTCTGGCCACCATGAGCCATGAAATACGTACACCAATGAACGGTGTATTGGGTATGACCCAGGTACTCACCAATACCAACCTGGATGAGAAACAAAGCGAATACGTTCGAACCATCTATGATTCTGGCCAGGCACTGTTGTCTATTATCAATGACATTCTTGATTTCTCAAAAATTGAAGCGGGTAAATTAGAACTGGAAAGCATTCCGTTTAATCTTGCCAACATCATTACTGATATTCGTCAGTTATTCGACTTTCAGGCCATCGATAAAGGCATCGATATTAAATCGTCTTATCCTAAGGACAGTGTCGCAATGTTTATCGGTGACCCCGGTCGATTGAGACAGGTGTTGCTGAACCTGGTTAGTAATTCACTTAAATTTACTGAAATGGGTTATATTCTGATTGATGTCAGCATCAACCAGACTGCGGAAAATACCGCTTATATTTCCATTGATGTTAGTGACACCGGTATTGGAATCCCAACTGAAGTTCAGCAAAATTTATTTAATTCGTTTACTCAGGCCGATGCCTCCACCACCAGAAAGTTTGGCGGCACTGGACTGGGCCTGGCAATCTGTAAACATCTGATCGAATTAATGGGAGGAGAAATTTCTGTCGATAGCGCACCCGGTCAAGGTGCCACGTTCAGCGTCACGCTCTCGCTGGCTATTTCCGAACCCATTGAAAATGAACTATCAAAATGTGATGTCAACAATAAACATGTGCTGGTCGCCTATACGACTGACCAGGCCGCCGAACTGATTACCAGACAGCTAAATATTTGTAACTTGCAAACAACAAAAGTCAGCAGCCTGGTGGATCTTAGAAAAAAATTGGAAGGCGATCACCCAGTAAAATTTGATCTTATCGTAATGGATCGTTATTTATCCGGACGTCATACCAGCGATGTGATTAAAGTCCTGCATAAAAATAAAAACGTTATCGTACCTAATATCGTCGTCTGGACCCAAACCCCGGCCCGTAACGATGGAATACTATTTAACCAGGCCGGTGTAGTCGGCTACATCGCGGGGCATAGCGAACCCGCTGAATTAAAAAATATATTAGCTTATTCGATTGGCGCGGATGCAAATACATCATCGAGGCTAATAACGAAACATAATATTCATGAATATGAAATTAATCAAAACGAGAGTCTATCCGAATTTTCTGGTATTGAAATATTGTTAGTGGAAGACAATGAAATCAATCAAATGGTCGCCCAGTCGATGCTTGAACACTTTGGTATTAAAATCAAGCTGGCGACTAATGGAAAGGAAGCCGTCGCCATTTTGGCAAAGGAATCTTTTCGATTAGTGTTTATGGACTGTCAAATGCCGATTATGGATGGCTATGCTGCGACTAAAACCATTCGCGACCTGGAAAGTCATACCGGTCACCATACGACGATCGTCGCAATGACGGCGAATGCAATGAAAGAAGATCGGGACAAGTGCATTCAATCCGGGATGGATGATTTTATCCCCAAACCATTTACCCAACAGGACCTGCATAATATGTTAAGTAAATGGCTACTCGAGGGCAGTAAAAAACACATTAAGTTAGCGTAATAGTGTTAACGCTAATCTCGACCTAATACCTCAAACCGCCTGGAAACTCGAAATCCATTATCATCTACCACGGTCAGGGTATGTTTTCCTGGGCTGATATTGAGAGCCAGGTTATGAAAATTTTCAGTCGCGCCAAGATATTGTTCATCCAGATGCCAGAATAACGTTGCACTGCTTTGCCTGTGTACCGCCTCGAAAACCGTACGACTTTTCTGTTGGGCCAAATCGGTCGGGATATAAATACGTGTCCCCGCGAGCGGATAGAGAATATCAATCGGCCCATGTTGTTGTGAAGCTGCCAGGCGCACACGACAATCCGGACGTAACTTAGGTAACGACCGGTATTGGCTGTGCGTTTGCTTATAGTAATAAGCCTGCCCGGGTGGTAATTCAAACCAACTAATATGCGTCATGTTATTAACCGATTCACAACGGCTATTGACCTGCCATTGCTTGTTTTTATCCAGGTGCACATAACGATGGTGTGGACTGGTCTTTTGAAAATGGCTTTCACGTGGTATCCACACCTCTTTGCTGGCACAATTGGCGTTACTTAAATAACCGTTCTCTTTGCAGATTTGGACTCGCTTCATTAAATGTAGTGGTGCTTGAAAATCGGTTTCAGGTTTATCCAGTTTATTAAAAATATCAAACATAATGGGCGCGGCACTGCTCACGCCCGTCAAACCGGCGATGCCTTCGCCGCTCGCATTACCGACCCATACTGCCACCGTGTAACGTGTATCACTGCCTATCGCCCAGGCATCCCGCAGACCAAAACTGGTCCCGGTTTTCCAGGCGATTTTTCGACTGCTGGTAAATTCTCGCCAATGATTATCGGTACCGGGTCGACTCACCTCCATTAATGCCTTCATGGTTAACCACGCGCTGGCCGGACTAATCTGGGCAAGGTTACCTTCGCTGATTGGATCCCGTGCATTGACGCGTAGGTTTTTATAACGCGCATCCAGTTCATAACGATCTTGTTTAGCAGTGTTGGCCAGGTTGGCATAGATCATGGCCATGTCCCATAGATTCGCCTCGGCTCCGCCTAAAATTAAAGTGAGCCCATAGTCATCTGCGGGACGGCTTAGACTGCGCATTCCGGATTGTTGTAAATAATTATAAAAACGTGAGACACCGTGCTGACGCAACATTCTAACTGCGGGCACATTAAGCGAGCGAGCCAGGGCCTGTTTAGCCGGCACGGCACCGCGGTATTCACGATCATAATTCTCAGGCATATAACCAGCGTATTGTGTTGGCAGATCGGCCACCAGGGTATCCGGTAATATTTCACCGGACTGAATCATACGTGCATACAATAACGGTTTTAAGATACTGCCACTACTGCGCGGGCGGTGTACGATGTCAACCGCATGTCCATGTTCAAGTTGATTACCAAACTGACTATTGCCGATATAAGCAACCACATCAAACGTTTCGTTATCGACCACTAATGCCGCCAGGTTATGTATCTCACGTAACGATAAATATTTCGCGTGATGCTGCATCAATTTTTCGACCTTGGCTTGTTCGGCTCGTAACAAGGTCGTTTTGATTCGCGGCGAATCGTTATTGCGCATTAGTGTCGCTAATAAATGTGGCGCGAAATGTGGGATGCGTTTGGGTTTTTCCGGTAAAGGCTCCAGCACAGCGAGTTTGTATTCGATGTCAGTCAGAACATCATTAGCGTGCAAGCTGGTTAACAATCTATCGCGTTTGTCTTTTAAGCGCAGTCGGTTGCGCCCAGGATGGATCAGTGCCGGACTATTCGGTAACACGGCCAAGGTCGCACTTTCTGCCCAGGATAATTGCGCCGGGGTGCGACCAAAGTAGCGCCAACTTGCGGCTTCTAATCCCACCACATTACCACCGTACGGGGCATTCGAGGCATACAGTGCGAGTATTTCATCTTTACTGTAGGAAAGCTCCAGGCGCGTCGCGAGAATGACTTCTTTAAATTTTTCCCATAATGTCCTGGGAGGATTATCACGCGCCAGGCGAATGACTTGCATGCTGATCGTACTGCCACCACTCACGGTCCGGCCATGACGGATATTTAAATACAGTGCACGGGCCATCGCGATCGGATCAACGCCAGGATGATAGTCAAAACGTTTATCTTCAAAGGTCAGGATGGCCTGTTTAAATTTTTCGGGGACCTGGGTTAGGGTAGGAAATCGCCACTGTTCATCTTCGGCAATATGTGCCGCCAATAATTGATTGTTTCGATCCAACATCACCGTCGAAACCGATTTATCAAACAACGGCTCCGGCAAACTTTGCCAGTAAAAAATACTGGCAATGATCAAAACAATGACTGTGACGTGTCGTTTAATCATGTATATGTTTATAGTCCAATTTTGTCGTCATTCCCGCGCATACCCTCTATTAATATTTTTGAGGGGCACGATTGGCGGGAATCTATATATAAAACCTGGATTCCCCCTCTCCAGGGGGAATGACATTTCGTTCGTCATTCCCGCGAAGGCGGGAATCTATATATAAAACCTGGATTCCCCCTCTCCAGGGGGAAAAGTGCCCTGCGGGTAAAGTACCCGCGGGGTATGACATTTCGTTCGTCATTCCCTCGCATACCCTCTATTAATATTTTTGAGGGGCACGATGGGAGGGAATCTACATATAAAACCTGGATTCCCCCTCTCCAGGGGGTAAAGTACCCTGCGGGTAATGTGCCCTGCGGGTAAAGTACC
>CAMYMO010000239.1 GCA_947259425.1 uncultured Ectothiorhodospiraceae bacterium
AATATTACTTAAAGGTTCGACGCCAAATTCCGCATGAATATGACATAGGCCATGCTGGTTTAAAAAAGGGCAAAACCCGGATTCGTTCACTTGTATATAAGCATAGTTACGTTCGTTTGCATCCTGTTCTGCAAAGGTCTTCACATATTTATTAAAGATTATTTTTTGATCGGCATCACGAGCAAAGGCTTTTTCTAATGATTTATAATGTTTTTCATCCAGGCGGATATCCCAGTTCTGGCAACAGGTATCTTCACAGTCACCCCCCAGGCATCTAAATTTATGCATGTACGCCGGAGCAAGGAGTTGTTTTGACATTAAGTTCAGCGGAATTAAAAAATGGGGTTTACTTTAGTTGCTTTAGCCGCAGCAACGGGTTGGTCGCTAAAATCTACTAACACCATGCCACAGAACTGGTTTTGTTTATAGATTTCAACTCGAAATAATTTTCCTTGTTTATCAATGGAAAATTTAGGTTTGATGTCACGATGAGAAATGGGCAAACCATGTTCACTCTTATAGCCTTTTTTGGTATAACCAATAATATTCACCCGATAGCCATCCAATCGATTTACAACAAAGCGTTTATCAACAGAAACAATATCACCTAACTTCACCTCTTTTTTAACGCCATCAACTAATAACGATATCGAGTCTAGACTGCTATCAAAGTCAAAGTATTGAGGTAATAATTTTGTTACCGAGCGGTTTCCGTAACGCACGTTGTAATAGCGTTTATTATCCAACACCGCAATCAACGGGTTACTGGCGCTGAAGTTGATTGGCTCTCCTTTTTTCATCGGGACATAACGTAAACGATCACGAACATTACGCATATCAAAAAACATCTTTTTCTCGTATAGCGCCAGTTTGATATTATTATCAATCCGGTTTTTAACATTGTTGATATTCAATTCAAGGTCGCGTTCAAATTCAATCCCGAGATACTGCATAAAGCTTTCAATCATCTGTAAATGATAATAGGCGCGATAATGGGTCCCAAACGATTTGCTCGCTTCTATTCCAAACGCCGCTTTACCATTTTGAATTGCATAATAAGTTAAGGTTTTTTCCATCTCGACATTTCCCCGTCGAGTCTGAGTATTTTTAATATGATAGCGATGTTCTTTATTTTTAATCCTCAAATTCGCTTGCTGTGTAATCACGCTGGCAATGGTATCTAATCGACCATAGGTCACCCCCGCTAATTGAGCCTGGTCAATAATCAAACTTTGGCCCCAGCGTTGTGGTCCGTGTAATTTATCAACGTACTTAGGTCGATAGAAACCACTACCATCATGCAGGTTCAGAATAATATCGACTTGTTTATCTTTGATGATCGATTTAATTTTCTCGACTAGTTGAAACTCCGGATCATTTTGTCGTATGCCTTTGAATTTTCGATTCATGTCTCCGTGGACACCACGCGAACGTTTTATAATGCTTTCAAAGTTCAAATTCGGTACAACCCAGACTTCACCACGTTGAATAACATAATCGGTGATTAACAACGACGCGGCATTAAAACCGCCGGGCTCATCGCCTTGAATTCCACCTATTACCAGTAATGTTGGTCCTGGCTCAGCCGATTTATGCTTGTGTAAGGTAAAATCCCATTGTTGCGCATGAGCAAATACACTCAGGAATAAACTCGCAGTACATAAAAACAATCTAAGCATCCTGAATCACCTTTATATGCCAGGGTTCATGGCGAACACCAAATGGGTTTGACTCCGGATAACGCTCGGCGATTAATCCCAAATCGGTTAGTTGTTGATGTATATCCGTATTGATAAACGCACTGGTAAAATTCGCGGCCCCCAAGCCTTTTTGGCCAACATCAAAATCGCCGATACCATGAAAGGAATGGCCAGGCGGTGCTAATGAGCGTGCGGCCCGGGACAAGTTGCCAGCTGATTTATCGGTCTTGGCAATAAATAAATGTAATTGTTTAACGACACTACGAATACCCGAGGTCAGTATTAGATCGCTATTGAGTTCTTTTTTTAGTTTTTGATATAATTTTAACGCATCACCTTTATATAGATAGTGACCGGAGCCCGCGATTTTTTTGACATCTTTCCTGGCAATCGTATCGGTTAAATTATCAGATACCTTTTTACCCAAAAAGCCATAATTACTTGCATCAAAAACAAACAAGGCTTCAATCAAGGCAATCTCACGCTTCGTAAACTGACCGACCACGGAATAACGTTTTGCATACAAAAGTGCTGAGTCATAACTGATCAAGTTAAAATTGGCATAACCAACCAGCCGTTGCAATCGGGTCAGACGCTGTAAGATTGAACGTAACAACACGGATTGACGTTTCGACAAATAAATATCATCGGCATAATCTAACTCAAAATCTTTTGCTTTATTGACCGCATCTTTAACATGACTATCAAGCTGTTCGCCTTGTGCCTCAGTTGATTTAGCGTTCCGTTTAGCAGGGCGCGAATGACGAGAGTTTGATTGCGGATTCGCATAGGCCTCGAGTATTCCGAGACTATTGAGGGCAAGGCCACTGCCCAGGCTACTGAGTAGCACGTTAGATATAAATTTACGTCTGTTCATCAAATAAACGGGTCGTTACTTCGCCACACTGATTTATTATGCATTATCATTACAGCTCTAATTTGTTGAAATTTCAATAACCTAACGATGAATTTATGACAATACGCGATTTTAAACACGAATTGACCGCCTTGGACTCCGATTTTGCTCAATTATCTCCCTTCGATGAGCACTATCAGCATGTTCGCTTTATTGGCCCTTTTAATGGCGAGGACATTATTTGGGACGCCCATATCTACACACTCAACTATTATATTCACGAACTTAGAACACCATCTTCGCCTATCAACGCGCGTGCCTTTCTGGATGTCGGCGAGCTAAATGAACTTGGCCGAAAAATCGAAATTGGCCTACACTTACCTTATCTCGATGTGCCAAGTTTGAAAAAAACAATGATTATGGTTCGACAATATAAACGACTTGCACTCGGACGATATGAATTCGGTGAAATAATAAACATTTAAGGTTCTCAGTTAAGGAGCTATGGCCAGACTCGTAACGCTATCTCGCGCCGCTAAACTTGCCGGTGTTTCTCGCGGCAATCTACAAAAATATATTCGTGACGGCGCCATCCAAAGCTTTGAAGGCATGGTGCGCCTGGAAGATGTCGCAGAACACTTCCCGGCTGTCAATGCGAAACCGAATGACATCCTCGAAGCACTCGAACAAATTATGGATAATGCGGCGATCAAGGCCCGCAATCGTACCCCGGCCATGCCACCGGATATGGAAACCCTCGCTGCCCGGGTTGGTATCCTGTCGGATGAGTTAGTTGAATCGAAACTCGAGATCAGTATTTTTTATAATATAATCGATAAGCTAAAAACAAAATTAAAACAATTAGCCAACGCTCACCCTGACTCCACCCAAGCAATACGCGAATTACAAGGCTGGTTGCTGGGCGAAGTTGAAACCATCGCTGATAAAAAGTTTGAACAATACTCGCTCATCGCAACAGATACCATTTTACGAGTCGTCGCCGCGCAGGTACGTCTTGAACCCAGCGGTCACGAATTTTTTGTCGAAGGTTCCGATAGCATCCTTGAAGCCGGGTTAAGTTCCGGCCTGGCATTGAATTATGGTTGCAGTAATGGCAATTGCGGCAAATGCAAAGCGCGTATCGTCTCGGGAGAGGCAAAAAAAACTCGGCACCACGATTATGTATTAACCGAAAAAGAAAAATTACAGGGTTATATTTTAAGTTGTTCGAATACCGCAGTAACCGATCTGGTGCTTGAGGCCGAGGAAGCCGGTGATGAAGATGATATACCTCAACAATCCATCACCGCCTGGGTGCGTAAGGTCGTGCCATTAAACGATTCAATCGCCACCCTGAATATCAAAACCCCGCGTACTCATCGACTACGCTTTCTGGCCGGGCAAACCGTTAAACTGGATATATCAGGCGTTGGCTCAAAAACCTTACATGTGGCCAGTTGTCCCTGTGATGACATGAATCTACAATTTCATTTTGATCGACGTGATAACGATGCGTTTAATCATTACCTGGCCGCTGAAATTAAACCGAACGATACGCTAAACGTTGAAGGCCCCAATGGACATTTTGTCTTACACGAAGATAAACCCAACCCCATCGTTTACATCGCCTTCGAGAGTGGATTCGCGCCGATTAAAAGTCTCATCGAACATGCATTGACACTTGATGTGACTGAACACATTCAATTGTATTGGATGGTGCCGGAACAAAACGATCTCTATATGCACAATAACTGCCGCGCGTGGTCCGATGCCTTTGAGTTATTCGATTATCACCCGCTTTGTTATCAAGCCACCGACCCGGTGACGTTGTGCCTCGAGCACTTAATGACCAACAACCCCGACAACACGGCGTTAGTCAATCATCACTTTTACATTGCCGGCTCAGAGCAAGAGATCGGCAAAACGAAAAATGCCTTGCTTGAGCAAGGCATTCCGGATAAATCAATATTTATCGAAGCTGTATAACCGGCCTGAGTTTAACCGGCTTTTTCAGCCTCTTTTTCCGCTTCTTCAATCCATGGCGTTAAACCAGCGATCACTTTCTTGGCTTGATCGACACTGCTGATATTAAATTTAGATTTCGGACGATAACTGCCTTCACGTTTTTGATAGCGACGAATGGAAAATTTTGTCGGGCCAAATTCTTCATCCTTACGATTCCAGTCTTGGTATTTAAATAAAATAGTCGACCAAGCCCCTTTCGTTAGAATAACTTTATCGAGCTCTTTAACCAACTGCTGGCCATTTTCCTCATAATTCATAGTGATTTCATCGACTGTTTCAGCCATGGGGGATACCTTCCTTCATTAAAATTCGTTGTCGTCCCCCTAGCTTACTCAAATCTAAGGAAAAAATCAGCCAGGAATTATTCTAAATCAGGCACCCCAGCGGGGAAAATTCGCAGCAAATTTCTCAATCCACTCTCTGGCCGCCTCTTCACCACTGAGTTCACGCCCTTCGCGCTGTGCCATTTCGCGTTTGTAATGCTCAATATGACAGACCTGCTCAACCATCCGGGCGACAAACAGATCGTCTCGACGAATAAACTCAATACCAATCACAAAATGGCCATCTTCTTCGCTACAGTGGGTCACCAGGCCTTCGCTCTCAAAAACCGGGGTAACCGAGTCGATCCTGAGTTGAATGCGCGCGCCGATCTCAACGGGTGCCTGGGTGATAAAGGACAAACCACCATGACTGATATTATTTAGAGTTTGACCCAAATTGGGCACTTTTGGACTCGTCGCGGCCACCTGAATTGGGATGTCAGACGGATGTCGAATATAACTACGCATAATTGTCTCGATTCGTAATGTTTGTCATAACTTTGTTAGACTCCCATTGACTAATGCATAATCCAGGCCAGTACAAACTATAACAATGCGGCAAAATCACACGACAAATTCAAGCCACCCACTCGATCAGAACCCGGCTAAACGCGCGTTATTGACTCCCAAACAACGTAAAGCCCTTGTCGTTTCATTAGCCGTGGCGGCCAGCGCCTACCTTATCGTCATCTTTATGGCGGGCTATGATCAAATCAGTGACGCCTTTGTTAAATTCGGAATAACTAATTGGAGTATAGTACTGATTGCGTCTTGTACGAATTATCTGTTGCGCTTTTTACGCTGGCAGCTTTATATAAAAAAATCTAATAAAGCACCGCCATTCACTCAACACCTGCTCTATTACTTAGCCGGATTTGCCTTAACCACCACACCGGGCAAAGCCGGCGAAACCATTCGTTCTTTATTATTACGTCCCCATGGCATTCCTTACCCATTTAGCTTTGCCTGTTTTATTACTGAACGTTTTCTCGACGTCATTGTGATCGCAATGCTCGCCAGTCTAACCGTGTTTGCCTTTGGCGAATATAAAACATTTGTTTTGATGAGCAGCCTGGCCATTATAACTTTATTACCATTAGTACGTAGCCAACTCTTTGTCACTCTATTAAAACATAGCGATAACTTAATTCACTCAAAGAAACTAAGCACCCTCATTCGTCATCTCATTGATACCGTCCACTCCATGCACCTATTTTTGTCCTGGCGGTTAATTGCATCCGGAATGAGCATTGGATTCGTCGCCTGGTTAATACAGGGCTTTGCCTTTTACCTGATCGTCACCGAATTAGGATTTGCATTAAGCCTGCCTGCCGCGCTGGGAATATATTCAATAAGCTTATTGGCTGGTGCAATATCGTTTATCCCCGGCGGTGTTGGCAGCACCGAACTGGTGATGGGATTATTACTCGCCGCCTTAGGTGCCGACACCAGCATCGTGGTGAGCGCGCCTATCATCAGTCGTTTAAGCACACTGTGGTTTGCGGTTTTACTCGGACTACTCTCAACCAGTTTGATTACGATGCGTAAAGGTAGAGAGTGAATGCGGCAAGATACGAGGCCAGGCCCCGAGTTCCAGGTTTTCGCTTAACACGAACTAGGTAGCTATACTGTATGGATAAACGTACAAAATATGAATACCGTCTGTTTACCCCGGCTAGATCCGGTTTTATACCGCATCCCGTATATATTGGCTTAAAGGGTACAATTACAGCATGCAGTATATATAACTATTATGTCTCTAAAAGAAATAGTGGTGTATTGTAAATGAACAAAGATAAACATTTTACAGCTCTAGAAAATATGTATTTGGCGGCTCCGATAAATACTATCTATAAGCCACGCATCGATGTAACAGAGGGCCAGTCAGAAGTAGAAATTGAGCTGAATGAAGGTTATTTTCATGCGGCAGGTGCTGTACATGGCTCAGTCTATTTTAAAATGCTAGATGACTCGGCATTTTTTGCAGCGAACTCAATAGAGAGAGAAGTGTTTGTGCTGACAACTTCTTTTACAGTCTATCTGACACGGCCGGTTTCCTCAGGGAGCATGAGAGCCTTTGGGAAAGTAGTCAATAGTACTAAATCTCAGTTTATAGCAGAGTCCGTAGTATACAATTCAGACGGTAAAGAAATAGCTCGTGGAAGTGGCGTTTTCGTTAGAGGTAAATTCAAATTAGCAGAGGCTTTAGGATATAAGGCATAACAATGCGCTAGTATGGGATGCTTCGCGCGATGCGGCTCGCGCCTCACAGCTTAGCCGTTGAGGCTGCATAAAAACCCCATAACCAAAAATTGCAAGCAAATAAAGTTGATCTAAAGCAATGACTTATTAGTATGCAAAAATGAAATTTCTAGTTAATCTACAGCCTCGTTATATATCTAGGGACGCGTTTATCATAAATATGAGTAATTATGGTGTAATTAAATGAGCTTTAATGCAAAGAATGACCAGATGAATTGGAAGGATGAGTCTGCTTGGATGCTTATATCTGTTGCTTCAGGTCTTTTACTTTCATATTTGTTTATTTATTACCAGAGATTTCCAGATGCAAATAAATTAACTATTGTTGCAATCTGCTGTATAGCATTCTATTTGTTCAGTATTTTAGTAAGAATACAAAATAATAGGGGGAAAGCAATAACAGGAAAACCCGGGTTTGATGAGAAAACTTTAAAGTATTTTTTCCCGGTACCAGGTTTTGCGGTTGGTATAGTGCTTTTATTATTTTAGTTTTTTGAACAATGTATAATAAAACATATAACAAGAAAATTAAGCTGACAAATATTTCAGTGGGTAAAACCCGCCCACTGAAATATTCGCAGGTTATTTAGTCGTTGACGCTGTAAAAATACCCCAAAATCATAAATTGCAAGCAACTAAATTTGATCAAAAACAATGCAGATGAGTACAGAAAAATGAAATTTACAGTTAATCTACAGCTTCGTTAGGTGTTAATCATCTAAGATCATATGAACGGTATAGAATATATAAAGCTTAACGAAATTAACTCTTCAGAGTTTTTACCCTTATTAAATAAAAAAAAGATTAGAGAACATTTGATAGAACATCGGTTATTTGATGCAGCAACGGTAAAAGCCTGGCAGGAGGCAAAAATTGAGGTGGACTCCATTCAGGGTTGCAAGATACAAGCAATTCTTGTCGATAAGAAGCTTGCTGGTTGGTGTGGAATACAACTTGAAAATAAGCAATATGAAATCGCCATTGTTCTCGATGATTGCTATTGGGGGTACGGCAGGAAAATATTTCGTGAAATAATGGTCTGGGCCAAAGATCTGGGTCATAAAACCGTTTACATACACTTCCTGCATACTCGCCCAGAATATAAGTTTTTACGAAATATCTCTAAAAATGTATATAAAAGCGAGCTCTTAGGGAGCAAATTCACTACTTATGAGCTTGCAGTCGACTAGAATCGTCTAACAATATAAATTCACTCGGACGCATTTTTGCAACGTTCGTTTGTGGCGTTTGCCGCAAGTCTCATGTTGCTTCAATGTACTGGTTATTTTCAGTGTTAGGCACCAAATAGAAAAGAGAAAGCATCATTGGAGATTTGGTTGGTTTCATTTATTGGCGGGTTTATTGGCTCAGTGTTAATGGATATCACTGAATCAAAGATGGCTAAATTGGGAATCAGTAGTGGTGTTACTGGAAAATATATCGGTCGATGGGTTTATGGGCTATTCAATGGGGTCTTCAAGCATCAAAATATTGCTGAGACGGCTCCAGCAAATAACGAAGAACGAATAGCCAAAATTTTCCATTTTGTCGTCGGTGGCGGCGTAGTTGCACTTTGTTATCCACTCTTGCTCGAGATTATCGGCTTTAGTAGTTCATCAAACCATTTGATGCTGGCAACCCTATTTGGCCTCATCACGAGTGTTCTTCCATGGTTCGTTCTGATGCCATCATTTGGCTGGGGAATATTTGGTGTAAACGCACCACGCGGTTCTAGGCCTATAGTTTCTCCCATTCTTTCTCATATACCCTATGGGTTTGGTATTGGCTTAACATTGGTATCATATTATGCCATTACAGCCTAACATATCATTCAAAAAAGGACGCGCAAAACGAGCGCAGCGGACGCCGCAATGTGGCGCCGTATATTTTAGTCATTAGTAATCGGAAGAACACGCTATGCAACTTTGTAATTATCTATTTATTTTGTACAAAACATGGAGCGTTGACCAGTGACTATTATTCGCAAATCCAAGCAGAATCCTATTTGGATAGTTTTTTTCGTATTAATAATATTCGCGTTTGCTTATCTCTTTTTCGATTTTTTAAAGGGTTCTCAAACCAAAACCGATCACACGGCGGGGATTGTTAAAACACCTAAAACCCTACAAGGTAAGTTATCTGCGGGCGTAGCCCACGCAGAATACACATTATATAACTTACCCGTCGAGCTGGATAAGGCCCGAATTCATGACATTTTATTTTATTCGGGTGCGATGTGGCTAGGTACCGATAAAGGGCTGGCAAAGATCGTTGATAACCAAGTGACCGTTTACAAACAGTTTAGTGACTGGCCATTTGAATGGGTACGGGATTTGGTCGCCACACCGTATGGCATTGCGCTACAAATTCATGTTGCCGAAGGCAATACCGGTGGAACACGTGCTGGCAGCCATATTTTTAATCCTGAACTTGAGACCTGGGAAAAGATCGGAAACAATATTTTAGCTCAAACCTGGTTTGATGGTTATTTATATCAAGCTGGTTCCAACCTGATTCGACGTAAACCTGGCAACTTTTCTGAACGAGAAGTGTTATTGACCTCGATGTGTGGTGGACGGCCTTCCAGCTTAACGATAAAAACGATTAATAATGAGATCTGGTTAACCGGGGAAGGTACAACCTTGAATGAACACACCAACAGTCGTTCCGGTTGTGGCGTTATTCGTTATAATCCTAAATCGGGTCGAAACACCGTTTACAAAACACAAGATGGTCTGAATCATAATATCGGCTGGGATCTGGATGGCGACAACAAAACAGTTTATGTGTCCCACTCGGTAAAACATAACCAATTAAGTTTTTACGACTTTGAAAAAGCACAATGGTTTTCAATGCGCACTGGCGGCTCTGGAAATGTCATATTCGTCACACCTGATGCGATTTGGATGGCACGAGGCACACCCAGACGCCCGCTACGACGCATCGGACGTAAATTCGGTCAGGGTAAATCCTTCTCTCCTTTTTCTGATAATGAGTATGTTTCTGCAATAGGAATAAATATCAATGAAGTGTGGCTTGGAATCTATGAAAAACATTGGTCGAAAGGTACGTATACGATTACATCAAAACTCGGGCTCTACAGAGAAAAATGATGAATTCAGTTACCATTGTTCTTAACTCAGGCAACAGCTAAAATATCAAATATGTATCAACGTACCATAACTTATTTATTATTACTTTTCTTCAGCGCGCCATTTTCGAACGCTAATGAGTCAGAAGTGATAACTTCCGAAAAACTACTCGAACGTTCGAAAGAGTTGTCACGTCTGAAACAAGAGATTGAAAATATTAAAAAGCAATATCATAAAGGTCCAAGACATAAATCTTTCAATAGCAGTTCTTTCTCTAATGCGTCTCCTAAATTTAAAAAATATATAAATAATTGGGTCAAGAAAATAGAGCTTATCGGTAATTTAAATTATCCATCGTCCGCTCTTGAGATAAAAAAAGCGGCAAACGTACTAGTTGATGTGGCTATTAATTCTGATGGCTCGGTGCACAAAATCAAGATTCTTAAAAGCTCAGGTTATCTCGAACTCGATAAAAGTGTAATATCATTAGTCAATCTCGCTGCGCCTTTTTCAGTTTTTCCTGAAGAAATCAAACGCGAGACAGACGTCATACATATAACTCGAAAATGGCATTTTAATCCGAAATCACAAACCGATAAAAGCGTCCGCTCAAAAGATTAACACGGCAACTAAGTTACCGTGTTAATCACTCCGCTTAATATTGCTCTAGTGAACCACAGGCGACGCGTTCACCGCCAAAGGTATAACCTAAAGTTGAATCTGCGCGTTTGGAGATGACAATCGAACGACGGCTAATATCATTAAAGCTCACTTCCGTCAACGTCATCGGTTCAAACCTGTCCATTCCTGCCGCGACCTTCATATCAGGCAGACGCCACAGGCTTTTACCAGCCGCCATCGCAGGCATCGGGATACCCGCTTTTGAGATCGCACTTTGGCAACTCAGTGTTTCATTAATGGTAAAGGTATAATTGCCAGCCGGCATGTCATGTAAAAACGGGGTTAATCGTAGGCCGGATTCCGTTTCAGTAATAACCACAACACCGATCGCATTACCAATGCCGGTCGCATTCACCTTATTCATCGTAATCGCAACTTCCCGTGCCTGTGCGACCGATACAGAGATACAAACAATTGCTAGAAAAGAGATTAAACTTTTCATTTTTACACCTCCTTATTGAGTAACAAGAAACAGCCTCAATCGAATAAACCTATTAAAAGCAGTTTTAAAAGATTAAATCGTCTTGAAACCTGCTCAGCTGTCTTGAGTGTGGTAGAGGTGTACTTTAAGTCAAGCGAAAGTCATTCAATTCTATTTATCACAACGTTATTAAATAATATTATCTATCCTGTTAAGTAGAATTAATTTGACTTTAAGGTCTAGCAAAAGCGGTTAGCCATTCTTTCAAATAAATTCCCCGGTAACCTAAAAACCATATAACCTGTATTAATCAATTAATTCAATCTATCACCTGACGCTGGCCAGATAGAAATAATTGATAATCATAAATATTCATTAACGGTTATGTTTACGCATTCGTTGCTTTAATCTTTGTTTGTATTGTTGCCGTTGTTCCGGGCTCGCATTGCGCCAACGCTCACGCATGCGATCGCGTTCCTCCGGTGAAGCATCACGCATTCGTTTCATGATCGCCCGTCGTTCTTCAGGGGAAAACTCTTTGATAAAGCTTCGCACGTTTTGGCGTTGTTCAGGCGTCATACCCTGCCAACGCTTACGAATCTTATTTTGTCGTTCTGCGGGCAAGGAGTGATACCAATGATACAAGCGTCGTAATTCTTTGCGGCGTTCAGGGGGTAGTTTCCGAAAGGTATCAAAACGTTCGCGAGTCCGTTGACGTTGTTCATGACTCATATCCTGCCATTTCTTAAACCGTTCTTTTACTCTGGCACGCTGTTCAGGATTCATGTTTTCCCAGTTATTCGCACCTTTTTGTAAGCGCAATTGGCGTTCGTACGGGAGTTGTTCCCACGTTCCTTGCATAGGTTGTAAAACCCGTTTTTCTTTGTCACTCAGACTGTCCCAGCGGATAGAGTCATTGGCAAAAACCGATGTACTGTTCACTAAAAGCAGGCAACATAACGACAACAGGGTTAAAAAGTGATGTTTACTTTTCATCTTTTTTCACCTCCCCGTTTAGTTCGTCATTTGGTTTTTCTATTTTAGTGTCAGCCATTTCGTCTTGTTCGATATCGGTATAGTTCATTGGATCC
>CAMYMO010000240.1 GCA_947259425.1 uncultured Ectothiorhodospiraceae bacterium
ATTCGTTATTACACATATAAATAATTTCTTTCGCTCTTACTTGTCTTGCTTTCCTCGTTTTGCGAATTATCAACTTTGTCTCTAAAACTACTTGTTTACCCTATGCCTATATGCTTATTTTGTATTTGATGTGCATCAATCGAATCTCAAACCAAAACAAATTGAAATCACCAACGAGCATAAGGCGACCTCCAATAATCCATGCCATAAAATCCAGGCGCTGGAAATCCATACGGCGTACCAGGCATAACGGGGATTCCATTACCAGGACTGCCCATCACGGGGTCAATTCCAACCGGACCTGAATTCATTCCAAAACCACCATAAACATGTCCAAATCCTCCCTGAGGATACATTGGTTGTTGCCCGTAATAGGCGTAAGCAGACTCACGTGACATTCTTCTTTTTTCACGCATATAGCGATTACGTGATAAACGACCATCATGATAATTTTGACGATTTTCAAAACCGCGTGGTCTGCTGTTATAGGGTAAATAAAATAAATCGGACTCAAACACCGATTCTTCTTTACTGTGCGCGGGTCTCTGTTGCTTTTGACGAGTTGGAAAACGGGCATCTTTTTGTTGATGTATCGCCGAAGACCACCTTTTAGGCCAATGATCATGCGAGTATGAGATGCCCTGCATATTCCTCTGAGTATATTTAGCCGTCGATTCAGCCTGCACATTTGAAGCAAGACCATTTAATAACAACGCACTTGTTATTAATGAAAGAAACATGGTTTTACTATTCATCATAAATTCCTCAATAAACGGCATCACTTACCAACGTGGTCCACGGTTATACCAGGGTGGTGGGTAAGCACCCGGTGCAGGTCGCATTTGATTTGACGCATATGGTTGTTGCATTGGCATCGGTTGTTGACGACGCTGCCAGGCTTGTTGCTGCTCAGCTAAACGCTGTTCAGTCCATTGTTTATGACGTAACGCCTGCTCTTTTTGCCGCTGCTCGTAGGCTTGACGACGTCTTTGCATTTCATCGTTCGATGGTTTCATGCCTTGTTGGCGCTGTTGCCAGGCCTGTTGTTGCTGCGCACGCCACTGTTGCTGACGTTGCTCGTAGTCCTTACGTTGCTGTTCAAACGCTTGACGACGTTTTTCCATCTCTTCAGCCGACGGCATCATGGCCTGGTGACGCTGTTGCCAGGCCTGTTGTTGCTGTTCCTGCCATTGTTGGTGGCGATTTTCGTATTCTTTGCGTTGTTGCTCATAAGCTTGCCGTTGTTTTTCCATCTCTTCAGCAGAAGCTTGCATCGGTTGTTGGCGTAGTTGCCAGGCCTGTTGTTCTTGTTCTTGCCATTGCTGTTGACGTTGTTCATAGTCCTTACGTTGTTGCTCAAATGCTTTTTGTTGCTGCTCTTGCCATTGTTGTTGGCGTTTTTCATATTCTTTTCGTTGTTGCTCATAAGCCTGCCGCTGTTTTTCCATCTCTTCAGCGGAAGGTTGCATCGCTTGTTGGCGTTGTTGCCAGGCCTGTTGCTGTTGTTCTTGCCACTGTTGCTGACGTTGCTCGTAGTCCTTACGTTGCTGTTCAAACGCTTGACGACGTTTTTCCATCTCTTCAGCGGAAGGTTGCATCGCTTGTTGGCGTTGTTGCCAGGCCTGTTGTTGCTGTTCCTGCCATTGCTGTTGACGTTTTGTGTAGTCTTTACGTTGTTGCTCATAAGCTTGCCGTTGTTTTTCCATCTCTTCAGCGGAGGGTTGCATCGCTTGTTGGCGTTGTTGCCAGGCCTGTTGCTGTTGTTCCCGCCATTGCTGTTGGCGTTGCTGATAATCTTTGCGTTGTTGATCATAGGCTTGACGACGTTTTTCCATCTCTTCTGCCGAGGGTTGCATTTGCTGATGTTGTTGATGCCATGCAGCCTGATTATCTGCGCCGGTATTCTCATGCGGTATAACAGTATTGGTTGAAGGCATTGATCGATATGGCCCTTTTGGTGCAGGCGCAGAATTCATCGCTTGTGCATGAATATATCCACCCGCCCATGATGCAACAATCAACAAAGACGTTAACAATCCTTTTGGTAACTTTAACTTTTTCATATCGTAATCCTCTTTTCGAATTCCGGTTAATCTCTATGTTCTAAATTTTCTTTAAACGTATACCGCGACGCTTTTTACCACCAGACGATTTTTTCTTAGTTGTGGTGGCCCCTGAAGTCGTTTTCTTTGCTTTGCTAGTTTTAGTTTTGCTGGCCTTAGTTTTACTGGCGTTAGTTTTGCTGGCCTTAGTTTTACTGGCGTTAGTTTTGCTGGCCTTAGTTTTACTGGCTGTAGTCTTGCCAGCCTTAGCCTTGCTGGCTTTAGTTTTACTGGTCTTTGCCGCGCTGGTCTTCTTTTTCTTTTCAGTCTGAGATGCTTTTGATTCTTTAGGCTCTAGCGTCGAGGGCTGATCATCTTCGGCTTTGTTTTCAGAGTGGTCGGATGTTTCAACAACCTCTGTAGCGCGACTACCTGTATCAGGGTCGAGCGGACCGTTGTCATTAGGTTTTTTACTGCCAGGACCGTTGTCATCGGGATCAGAGGGTGATTCATCCGATTTAAATCTATTGATTAAATTATTAATCGCCATTTGCAGCATAAAATAAGCCGCTCTTACTATATAGAATACCCAGGTTATAGCAGTAATTGCTTTACTCCAAACAATCAACCACAGCGGTAATTTCGGAATTTCATGTTTAGCGACCTGTTCTAGTTCTTCTACTTCTTGATCTCCTAAATTTGTATCGCCGTCTGAATCAATACCGGCCACTACATAAAACTGATTTTTAACGGTAATGCAACCTAGTGGAATAACGACGAGAGTTAATACGGTTGCCACCAGAGTGCCGAAGAATAAACTGGCCGCCATACCAATAAAGATCGGATCCGAAAATAACATTGCAGCACCAACCATTAAGGTACCCGCCGTAATCAGGATTGGACGCATACGAATTTGCCCGGCACTGATCACGGCATCAACAATTTCTTTACCCGATTCAACTTCATGTTTTACAAATTCAACCAGCAGGATCGAGTTTCGGACAATTATCCCGGCGAGGGCGATAAAACCTATCATTGATGTCGCCGTAAATTCAGCACCAATAATTAAATGACCAGGGATAATTCCGATCAAGGTTAGCGGGATCGGCGCCATGATTAATCCGGCCAGAGTAAAGTTCTTGAACTCCCATACAATCAGGGCATATATCAGTACCAATGCAGCCATGAATGCCGATCCCATATCACGAAATGTTTCGTAGGTCACCGTCCATTCACCACCCCACTCAAAACCCGATTTGTTATCATCTTCGGGCGGACCATAACGTCCAATGGTTCCACCTAGGGTCAGGCCCGATATCTTTTGACCGTCCGGGGTAACATAGGATTTCAACTTTTCTTCGACCGTATGCATGCCGTAAATTGGGGCCCCTAATTTACCTTCCATCTCGGCAGTGACGTATTCGACGGGTCGTAAATCTTTATGGAAAATAATCGGATCTTCTTTCGCCAGGGTAAAACGCCCTAACTCGCCTAGTGGAATCGAATTTCCTTTATCAGACATAATTGGCATTGAATATAAGCGAGTCACTTGTGAACGCATAGCAAGCGGAACCTGCATAACTATATATGTAGGTTCACGTACGACTTTTCGTTTGATATCACCCAGCTTGTAACCACCCATCGCCATATCTAACTGCTGATTAATCGCATCCACAGAAATGCCATAACGAACCGCCTTCTCAATATCAACTTCAAATCGCCAATAGCTGTAATCTGCTGTCATGTAATTATCAACATCAACCACATCCTTGGAATTGTTGAATATCTCGGTCATATCACTTGCGACCTGACGCCGTGTTTGTGCATCCGGTCCATATATTTCAGCAACAACGGTTTGTAATACAGGCGGACCGGGCGGCATTTCCACTACTTGCGTCTTCAACCCCATATCCGCTAATTCAGGATGGGTATCGATATAATCATTAATACGATGGCGAGCATCGACCGCAATATCATGACTTCCTCGATCACGATCATTTTTATCCAGCAACATCACCTGAATGTCGGCCGTCCAGGGTTGCTGGCGTAAATAATAATGACGTACCATGCCGTTGAAATTAAAGGGTGATGCCGTTCCGACATAACTTTGTAAATCGGTAACTTCCGGTATTTCTCTTAAGACATTGACCAGTTCGTGGGTAATATTGGCGGTAACCGGTAGCGCCGTACCTTCTGGCATATTAATGACAACATTGAATTCAGGTTTGTTATCAAATGGCAGCATTTTTACTGCGACCCAATTAAAGTAAAACAGACTACAGGCAAGTAATGTAGCCACGATAAGCCCGATCAGAAAAATCTTGCCATACAATCTATTTTTACAAAGCGGCCCCATACAGGGACGATAAAAACGGCCCAACATGTCACTGAATTTTTGCTCGCGTTTTTCTGCTTTTTTTAATGCTGCAAGTTGTGGTCGTACTCGCATCGCAAACCACGGAGCAAATACGAACGCAGCGATTAACGAAAAAAACATCGCTGACGCGCCTAACACCGGGATCGGTCGCATATATGGCCCCATCAGACCACTAACAAAACCCATCGGTAATAGTGCAGAAATAATTGTCAGGGTTGCGAGTATGGTTGGGTTACCTACCTCACGCACAGCATCAATAGCAATATTAACACTGGTTTTCCCGGCAACTAACCAACGACGAAAGATATTTTCAACCACCACCGTGGCATCGTCGACTAAAATACCAATTGAAAAAACCAGTGCAAACAAACTCACACGATCAATCGTATAATCAAGAACCAGCGCCGCCCAGATCGTCACCAGGATCACGATCGGAATAATAACGATAATCACCGAGGCCGCTCGTAACCCCATAAAGATTAAACACAGAAGACTGACCGCAAGCGCCGCTTCGAACAGGGCCATTAATAATTCATTTACTTTCTGGTTGGCGGTTTTGCCATAATTACGGGTTATATCGACATGCACGTTGTCCGGAATAATCCGACCCTTTAACGATTCAAGCTTGGCAAGAATGGCATTCGCGACGGTGACGCCATTAGTATCGAGTTTTTTCGCAATAGCGATGGTCACTGCCGCCTCGCCGTTTGCATTTAGAGGTTGGGAATTGGCCGTCCCCGTATAGTAACTCACCAGTTGTTTGGTTTCTTCCGGAAAGTGAAAAACATCGGCGACATCATGAACATAGACCGGTGCGCCTTCATAGACTCCGATAACTAGTCGGGAAATTTCGTCGGCCGTGGTAAGAAACGCACCACTGTAGACTTTAAATGAATTATTGCCAGACTCGACATAACCGGTTTCGAGTTCGGCATTGGCGGTGCGAATGGTTTTTGCCACCTGGGCCATTGAGATACCAAAGCCACCCAATCGTTCAGGTGAGACCTCAACACGAATTTGATCGGATCGCCCACCGACAACAAACCCATGTCCAGTACTGGGCACGGCTTCGAGATGTTGCAATACATCAAATGCCAGTGTTCGCAGGGTACCATCATCGACACCACCCTCTTCCGGCTTAGACCAAAGCGTTGCCGTAACAATAGGGACATCATCTATACCTACCGGTTTTACCAGTGGCATAGAGACACCCGGGGGAATCTTATCTAAATTCGATTGTAACTTATCGTGTACTTTAACGATGGAAGCACCAAGATCTTCGCCAACCTTAAATTGCACGGTGACGATACTGGCACCACGTTTTGTCGCGGAATAAACATGGCGCACACCGGGTAACTCACTCATTAAACGCTCTAATGGTTGAGAAACCAAAGAAGTGACCTGATCCGCAGCCGCTCCCGAATACTGAACATAAATGTCCACCATCGGTACGGATATTTTGGGATCTTCCTGGCGCGGGGTAAACATCAAGCCCATAATACCGATCGCTAAAAAGGCAAACATTAGCAAGGGTGTCACGGGTGAGTTGATGAATTGCTTCGCCGTGTTACCAGCGATGCCAAGATTTTCCTCTCCCGTTTCTAATTTTTTATTTTCTGTTTCGCTCATTTTATATTTTCTAGTCTTTGTATTGCGATAACATTAAGTTCGAATGCCGATATGTTTTAGTTCATTCCCTCAGGCTTGTTATGCCAACCCGAAGTCACACCAGGAGGTGGATTGATAAGCACTTGATCGCCATCGTTTAAACCTGCCAACACCGTGACCGTATTACTTGAATAACTTTTACCAAGGCGTACCAGACGCAGCTCTCGTTTATTGTTTTTTATTACATAAACAATGGGTAAACTGCCCCGTTCTACGACAGCGCTTTTGGGAATCTCAATGAGTTGTTTGGTTTGTTCACTTTGATCCGGCAACATAATTTCGGCATAGGTACCAGGCCATGCATAGGTACCAACCGGCAAATCAAATTTAACGGTAATGGTATGACGCTGCGCGTTTCCGATCGGATAGATTTGCGCAACACGAACATCAATATATTGGTTGTTAAAATCCAGGATAGCCGGGACAACCATTCCAGGCTGTACACCGGTTAACAGTCGTGACGGTACTTCGACGGCCAGTTGTAAATCGGCTAAATCAGCATATTTAAGTAAAGGTTGACCCGGCTGTACGGTATCACCCGCCTCCGCCATCTTCTTTACAATCACCCCATTGAAGGGTGACATGGTACGACTGTCTCTCAAGTTAGCATCAATCTCACGTAATTGCGATAACGCCGCCTGGTGTTGCCCCTGGGCTTGTCCCATTTGCGTACCGGATGAATAAAGATCGGTGTAACGCTCCAACCATGGGTTACCGTAACCCATACCCTGACCAACATTTCTGGTAAACATTTGATCAAATAAAGCTGGCATACTCATGCCAGGCATCTTGTTAATGTTACGTGATTGGGGTGCCCACCATTCACGTCCATATTGCATTTGCGAATTACGTAACGCTAAATATGAATTGTTAAGATTGGCTAAAGCCTGTTCGCGTTTTGCCAGAAGCTTGTCATCACCAATAGCCACCAACACTTCGGCCTGATTAAATCGATCACCTTCTCGACCGGCTATATACTCAACTCGACCCGGTATTTCTGCTGTTAACGTTACTTCTCGATATGGAACAACGGTACCACCCAGTATTGTTGATACCCCGGCCTGACGTCGGCCGACGGTCACCACTTGCATCGACATGGCTGCGTTGCTGATTTGCTGATTTTGTGGATCGATTTTTACTAATTGACCGTAAGCATCGTACTTATAAGTATTTGTATCGAGCGTTTGCGCATGAAGGAAAGACGTCAAAGTGAAAGACGCCAAAGTGAAAGCCGATAGCAATCCAGTTAATATAAAAATAGATAACGATAATTTATTCATAATAATAAACCAGGTCAGTAATTGTGAAGTTGGTCATTGACAGTGCTCGTTACTATGCAGTAATCGACATAGACAGCTATTGACATACATCAAGCAACCTAAACCTTGCCCATCACAGCAAAGCTTTTTATAAAAGGTCCCGCCATGCGCGGATCTTTCAACATCGCTGAATAATCACCACTATTGAATTTGAGTTTGCCGGTGGTATACGCCATACCAAGCGCCATCATCCCCGGAGGATTGCTTAACCATTTTTGCCAGTTATCTGAGCTACTGCGAAGATCCCAGTTGAGTTCCTGCCCGGAATACTTGCCTGACTCCACTACCTGTCCATTCTTAACGGTCAATACACCAGCAGGATCGGTATCATCATCAAATCCATAACCAATGACAGAATCGAATCCAATTTTGGCCAGTTCACCAGATAGCTCGGGCTCGTTGTTCCAGGCATCCTGGAATTTAGCCATCCATTCAGGAGAGAAAATATTGCTCATCACACACCTCATAAAATTTTATTTGTTTTTTTGCTAATTTATATAGAGCAAGGCTCATGCCACACTTTAAGTTATTGTTTTTAATGAGTTTTATAACCTTACACGTTGCAGCATTAATGCATAAATAAGCATCAGGACGATGCTAGCTGATTGAATTTACTATGGAATCTTTAACTTGTTGCAATCGCAACGTGTTGCGCAACAATCATAAAACTGCAACACTTACAGCTAGTATGGGTAAAAAAGCCATTTCAAGTGAGACACAACTCATTCCAATGCTGGAAGCCGTGGTCTCGTATATCGATGAAGGCGTTATCATTGCCGATAAACAGGGTAATGTTATCTACCTCAACCCGTCCGCCAGCACCTTACTCGACTGTTCTAATCACCCAATTTCGCGTTTAAGTGATATTAAAGCCTTTAATTTCCAGCGCACCTTGTTGAGAGCCGCCATTCAAGCCGGTGAAGTCGATGCTGCCGGTCGACCCAGTGGTCGCTTCGTCACCTTTGAAGAGCGATTACAACTTGAAAACGACGATCGGTATCTGGAATTTCATACCGGCTTTGTCGATTGCTTCGATCATGACGACAAGATGCGCCTGATTTTAATACGCAACCGTACTGAACAACGCCGTATAGAAGCCGTATACAAAAAACGACAAAGCGGTTTTGAAACGAATGACCCCGGTATGCTCGATGTCGTGCATCGCATTCAACAAATTGCCCCCAGTGATGCCTTTGTATTATTACAAGGTGACTCAGGGACCGGCAAAACCATGTTGGGGCGAATGATTCATAATTTAAGCCGACGCACCCAGGCGCCCTTTATCGAAGTCAATTGCGCGGCCATTCCAGAAAGCCTGATCGAATCCGAATTGTTTGGACACAAAAAAGGCGCGTTTACTGGCGCAACCTCTGATCGTGCTGGCCGTTTTCAATCCGCTCATCAAGGAACCCTGTTCCTCGATGAAATCAGCGAAGTCCCCTTACATTTGCAGGCGAAACTGCTGCGTGCAATTCAGGATCAAGAACTCGAAATGGTGGGCTCAGATCAAACTGTTAAGGTCGATGTTAGAGTCATCACCGCCTCCAATCGCAATCTAAGAGACATGGTTGATGCCGGTGAGTTTCGGGCGGATCTGTTTTATCGGTTAGCCGTTATCCCATTAACGATTCCATCTCTTTGTCAACGACCGGGTGATATTCCTTTACTCATAAACCACTTTTGTTCATTGCTAGCCGCACGAGGATATCCAACCGACATCGAATGCAATCAGGAAGCCATGCGTATGATGATGAATTATCCCTGGCCCGGAAATGTACGCGAACTGGAAAATGCGGTTGAACACGGCATCATTTGCGCGGTTAACAAACATGTCGAACCGGAAAGCCTGCCGCAGGATATTTATAATTATTTCCAAAAAGAACATGGTGAACAGACTAAAACACGTGACAATGAAATTTTACAAGCCCACCAAATTAAAAGTGCACTCGAAGAAGCGGATGGCAACAAATCTGATGCGGCCACTTTATTAGGAATCGATCGCACAACGCTGTGGCGACGCATGCAGCGCCTGGGTATTCACTAAAAATTAATAGGGGTCAGAGACGTATTTTTTTAATTAGTTTTCTTGACTAAAAATACGTCTCTGACCCCTATTAATTTTCTGACCCCCATTAATTTTGGATTCCCGCCTCCGCGGGAATGACAATTAGGCAAAAATACGTCTCTGACCCTAATTAATTTTTTCGTCTCTGACCCCCATTAATTTTTCTGTTTCCGTTTTAACAAATAACTCAGCGCCAAACTAAACCATGCTAGTATAAAATACAGCATGATCACCTTGACTTGGCCGATGATCAACGGGTAAGCATTAACTTCGATACTTCGCTCAGGATATAACGCATAGCCCGGCATGCCCATCGCACCGCAACTATTCCAGGTTGCTAATGCAAAAAAGAAATAACTCAAGCCACGCAGGTCGGCGACTCGACGCAATGACTGAGTGGTTTGATTGCGTTGCTGAGCCCAATACCAGGCCACGATTAAGATCAACAGCAACAATAAGCTGCCGCCAATTATAAAATACCAATGACTATTTTCTGAGCCAACCATAAATGGCCAGATAACAACTAACATTGACGACGCTGAGAATATTAGGACAATAAAGGTACCCAGTACGAACTTATCTTTTTGTAACTGTAGACCGGCCAGCACAATACATAATAATGCAAATGGGAAAGCAAAACTAAAACTGAATATCAATATCGCACCGCTCATACCCTGTTGATCTATATAGCCAAACATACCTTGTCGTTTAATTTCAGGGGCAATGTCGCTCCCCAAATAAAACAGATATACGATTGTTAAAATACCGATCAATAACAATAGTTTGCTGGTCTTTGGCATATTGAGTTAACGCTTACTCTGGTATCTGGAACTATTTGTTACGTCTGTCGAAAAGTATCAATAGGCGGTTGTGAAAGAACTTTATTGGTACTGAGTAAACCAATAATCGTAATCGCTATCGCCCCACTGGCAATCCCGATTAACACTGGCGTCATTGAAAAAGCATAGTCAAATTTAAACACCTGTTTTGCTAAGATCATCCCTGTCATTGATGCCGCAAATCCGGCAATTCCCCCCGCAATGCCGCCTAATAATAAAAATTCTGTGGTGACACCGCGTAGAATCCATTTTCTAGAAGCCCCAAGGGTATGCAATAGTGCGGCTTCCTGACGTCGCTCATCCTGAGTTGTTTTTAACGCCGTAAGCATGATGATAATGCCAATGACCAGGGTAAATCCTAATAAATACTCAACTGCCACCGCAATGCGATCCATTAAGGTTCGAATTCGGCTAATAATAACATCGATATCGATTATGGAGATACTCGGGTGTTGCCGAATTAATTCTGTTAGGTGTTTAGCTTGATCACCCTGTAGATGTAAACTCGCCACCCAATTAGCAGAATAATCCTCGATCAGTCCGTGTGGTAACAGGGAAAAGAAGTTGACTCGAAACGACCCCCATTCCACCCCGCGGGTATTAACCAATTCGACCTCTTGAATATTTCCGGCAATATTAAACTTTAACTTATCACCTAACTCTAAATTAAATATTTTTACGATTTGTGGATCCAGTGATATATACGGTTTCCCTTTATCTTCCGCACGCCACCATTGGCCTTTAATAATTTTATTCCCCTCCGGTAATTCTTTTCGCCAGGATAAATTAAATTCATGTAACACCATATTTTTGGCTTGAGCACTCTCAAAATCATCTGCTTTTATTTGTTTTGAGTTTATTTCTATCAATCGCCCTCTTATCATTGGTGAAAACGGCGGTGGTGTAATGCCTTTGGATTCAAAAAAGGTTTTAATATCGTCTAATTGTTCTTTTTGTACATTGGTAATAAAATAGTTTGGCGTATTGACCGGCAGGGTATCCCGCCAGCCGCCTAACAATTCTGTACGTATTTCACCATTAAGCAAAATAAACATAATACCAAGACCAAACGCAGTGATTTGCAGGGAAGATAGATTGCCTCTGCGAGTCAGGTTCGCCAAACCATATCGCCAACTAACACCAACCCATTTTCGCAATGGTTTTAAAATATAGACCGTTAGACGCGCGGTAATATACAACGCCAATAAGGTCCCTATCGTACCGGCTAAAATATATTGAACGACGATTCCGTCACCTAAACGCCACACCCATAATGTAAATATCGCGCCAATAAACACAATCACAAATGACTTACTAAATACCGAAATATTTTCATCACGTCGTAAAACCCGAATAGGGGGAGCTTTACGAAGTAACCATATAGGGGGCAGCACAAAACCAAGCAGGGCTATCAAGCCCGTCGCCCCGCCTACTAACAACGGCATAAGATCGGGTTGGGGTAGGTCATCAATGATCAGGGTTGACATGATCTCAGATAAGGCGAACTGGGCAAGATAACCTATTAAACTACCTAATAAACTCACCACCAGGGCAAAAATAAACATTTCGATTAAAAAGTAATTGAATATCTTCGCCTGGGTAAGTCCCTGCGCACGCATAATCGCAACGGTATCAATATGGCGGCGAGTATAACGTTGTGCGGCCATTGCGGTGGCAATACTGCCTAACAGAACGCTTATCAATGCAATTATGTTTAAAAAAAACTCGGCCCTTTCAAAGGCAAAACGAATCTCGGGACGACCATCTCGGATTGAGATCAGCTGTTCACCTGGATTGGTATTTGCCTTTACCTGCTTAATGTAGTCATCGACAGACTGACGCTCACCTGCAATCAATAATCGATGATTAATACGACTGCCTTTTTGTACCAATTGAGTAGCAGGAAGATCAGTCAGATTCATGATCAAACGGGGTGCCATACGAAAAAAATCACCACCACGATCGGGTTCATATTCAATGATTTTGGTTACTGTGAATTCTTTGGCACCCAAAGTTACTTTTGTCCCCAGCGGTATCTGTAAGGCCTGCAATAGACGTTGCGCAACCCAAACCTCACCAGAAACAGGCGCCCCTTTATTTATATACCGCTCACCAAAGGGCT
>CAMYMO010000241.1 GCA_947259425.1 uncultured Ectothiorhodospiraceae bacterium
CAATTTATTGTTTATGTGGTTTGCCTATGTTGGTAATGATACGACCATGTTTATTGTCGTCATTGCTGCGGATAACTTGAGCGCGGGACTGGCGGGTGCCGCGTTCATCGCTTATCTGTCAAGTCTGACCAATATCTCATTTACTGCCATGCAGTATGCGATTTTTACCTCCATCATGACATTATTACCAAAAGTCATTGGTGGATACTCCGGGAGTATTGTTGCCAATATTGGCTACGAGTATTTCTTTCTGTTTACGGCCGCATTGGGTATTCCTGTTGTAATTTTAATACTTTATTTAATGAAGCTTGAAAAACAGGGGCAGGTTTAAATGTCTGGCGATGAGATTAGCTATGTATCGGCATTTATCATCGGCATTCTTAGTGGCGTGCATTGTCTGGGTATGTGCGGTGGTATTGTCAGTGCTTTTTCATTGGGTGTTGAACCATCAAAATCACATGGACAACGATTTCAGATCCAGTTGGCCTATAATATTGGTCGCATAACAAGTTATACATTGGCTGGATTTATCGTCGGCGGCTTGGGGGCAATCACAACTCAACAATTTGCCTCGCATACCTTGCATCAATATTTACAAACTTTTTCGGCGATCATTTTAATATTAATGGGATTATATTTGGCCAACTGGTGGCGAGTGCTCACCAGGCTGGAACAGCTTGGGGGTATCGTATGGAAACGTATCGAACCGTTGACACGAAATTTAATTCCGATCAAAGGAAATGGTCAGGCAATTCTAGTCGGGTTGGTGTGGGGGTGGTTACCCTGCGGATTAGTTTATAGCATGCTCACCATGAGTCTGACCACGGCCAGTGCGCAACAAGGGGCATTCGTCATGCTGAGTTTTGGTCTGGGCACGTTACCGAACTTAATCGCCGTTGGTTTGATGGCGACTTCGATACAAATCTTTTTGAAAAAGCCTGCGGTCAGAATGATTGCAGGGCTTTTGATTATCAGCTTTGCGATCTATTTATTAGCCGACAGTTGGTGGCCGCTCAGCGGCGAGGATGCTCATCAACATCATCATCACTGAGACGTCCATGTGGTCAGTTTGTTATTGTTCACGCTCAATCGCACGATAACCGATGTCGTTACGATAAAAAGCACCCTCCCATGAGATATTATTAATATATTCATAGACTTTATGTTGTGCATCGCCAACGCTGTTTGCAAGCGCGGTCACACATAATACACGCCCACCGCTGGTGACAATCTTGCCACCTTTCATTGCAGTGCCGGCATGAAAGACTTTTACATCGGCTAAACCCGTATCCGCGTTCGCGATTCCTTCGATCGACTTACCTTTTGCATAGTCACCCGGATAGCCACCCGCAGCCATGACCACACCTAATGCGGCCTGCGTTGTCCATTGTGTTGTCACTTGATCCAACTTCTGTTCTATTGCGGCATTACAAAGCTCGACCAGATCTGATTGCAGACGCATCATGATCGGTTGTGTTTCCGGATCGCCAAAACGGACGTTATACTCGATGACCTTGGGTGAACCATCGGCCATGATCATCAGGCCTGCATATAAAAAGCCCGTGTAAGGATAGCCTTCGCTGTCCATACCATTGACGGTCGGTTCGATAACCTCAGATAGAATGCGTTGATGGATTTCATCGGTGACCACCGGCGCAGGTGAATAAGCCCCCATGCCACCGGTATTGGGGCCAGTATCACCTTCGCCCACGCGTTTATGATCCTGACTAGTGGCCATCGGCTGGATATGTTTGCCATCGACCATACAGATAAAACTCGCTTCTTCACCCTCTAAAAATTCTTCAATGACAACACGATGACCGGCATCGCCAAAGGCATTGCCCGCCAGCATGTCTTTTACCGCAGTAATGGCTTCGTCCTCAGTCATCGCGACAATGACGCCTTTACCGGCAGCGAGTCCATCGGCTTTAATGACGATGGGGGCGCCTTGTTCCTTAATGTAGGTTACGGCGGGATCAATCTCAGTAAAATTTTGATAAGCACCGGACGGGATGTTATGTCGGGCCAGAAAATCTTTGGTAAAGGCCTTCGAGCCTTCAAGTTGGGATGCGCCTTTGCTTGGTCCAAAAGCACGTAATCCATTTTTAGTAAACTCATCAACGATGCCTGCGACTAATGGGGCTTCAGGACCAACAATGGTGAGTTCAATCTGCGCCTCTTTGGCAAAGTGGATTAGTGCAGGAATGTCTTCAGCGCCAATGGCGACATTTTCAATTTTATCTTCCTGCGCCGTTCCGGCATTGCCTGGTGCGACATAAACTTTAGTCGCGAGAGGTGACTGGGCTGCTTTCCAGGCCAGGGCATGTTCTCGTCCGCCACTACCGATAATGAGTATATTCATTGTATGTTTTCCAGTTATTTTTCTGTAATATTTTTTACAATATCAGATTTTTTATGATGTTCTGATTTATTATGATGCAGCAAATATTTAGTGGTTTCAAAAAGACCAAAGGTCATTTCACGCATTTTGTCAGTTTGTGCTTGATTTTGGGATACCAGATTTATACGAGTATCTTCGGCATGAATATCGTTAAGTACAGGATTGGTTCCATCTTCAGAAATCCGAAAGTAGAAGTCTTTGCTTAATAAGCCAAGCGTCGAGTTTGTTTTATGGGTAATGGTAAACGCATAACGTTGGTCATCATACAACGGATTCATTAAATCACGACCCAGCGTTGTATTAGTATATTCAACTCCGGTTAGTCCGGCAACG
>CAMYMO010000242.1 GCA_947259425.1 uncultured Ectothiorhodospiraceae bacterium
CCCAGACAACTGGCCGCTTTAGTCTGGTTGCCATTGAATTTTTTTAAGGCGTCCAGTATCTGATTAGTCTGTGAATCATCGACACGTAAATAAGGACGATAGAGGTTATCCATTGTTGTATTATTATTTTGGGATTTGTTAATCGTAGCATCCAGATTCCTATGTTCAATAGGACTTGGGGCTTTATAAGCATGGCTATAGCCTGATTCCTCATGCAAAATCTCATTAATCTGGCCGACCGTAATCCATGACCCGGCGGCCTGTAAAACAGCACGTTCAACAATATTTTGCAATTGCCTGATATTACCTGGCCATTCATATGATTGTAAGGTTTCAATACTGCCGGTGGTAAAGCTAAGCATTCGGTCATAAATCTCATTAAATTTCTCAAGAAAATATTGGGCTATCAAGGGTATATCAGCCTGACGTAAACGTAGCGCGGGTAATGAGATAGGAACAACGTTCAAACGGTAATAAAGGTCCAGTCGAAATTTGGCCTGTTCAACTGACTGTTTTAAATTAACATGAGTTGCTGTAATTATGCGGAAGTTCACATTGACAGGTTTGTTACTCCCGATAGGTTCAACCTTTTTGTCCTGCAATACGCGTAGCAGCTTTACTTGAAGATCACCTGGCATGTCACCAATCTCATCCAGAAATAACGTTCCTCCATCGGCAAGCTGTAACTTCCCTTTTTTACTTTTCACTGCGCCGGTAAAACTACCTTTTTCATGACCGAATAATTCAGATTCGAGCAAACTCTCGGGGATCGAGGCACAGTTGATAGCGATATAAGGTCCGGAGTGACGATTGCTTTCCTGATGTAACATGCGTGCAAACATTTCTTTCCCGGTCCCCGATTCACCTAATAACATCACCGCAGCATCACTATTTTTGGCGCTGTCGAGTAATTTAACCGCAGATAGTAATTCTTTACTGGAGCCAATTAATCCGTGTTTTTCACAAAGCCGAACCAATCGTTCACTATCGCTATCAAGGTGAGCATGGGTATGTGACAGGCCATGCGCACTTTTTTGAATAATATAAAGTGCTGGCGCAAGTATCGAAGCAATGATTCGCAGTAGATCAACATCATCCGTAAAACGTCGCTGACCAGAACTGATACGTTGTGCCGATAAAACCCCGATTGGTTTACCTTCAACCAGGATTGGGACACTAATGAAAGCAGTGTCTTCCAGCGAACCGTTCATAGGTTCTGCTATGCGATGTAGAAATTGGGGCTCATATTTAATATCGGTCACCAGGGCAGCCTGGCCACTACGCCAGACATAGCCGGTGATACCCAATGCAAAAGGAACGGAGTATTTACCAGTTTCTACCTGTTTAGGAATTAAGCCACAATGATAGGCGACCTCAAGCGTATTAGTAGAAAAATTGGGTAATAGTACTCGTGCATAGTGTAAATCGGCCCACTTCGAGAGTAAGTGTAAAACATTGAGGATCTTTTTCGCGGACGTGGTTGGTTTGGTCATTTGTTTGCAGACCTCTGAAACCAACGTCATCGTGGTATTTTTTTCCAGGCAGTTTTCTTTAGACATCATGAGCCTTTGCCAGGCCACAAAGCATGGCCTGTTCTCCCCGGTGTTTATCATAAATTACCAAATGTTTACGCAAGCTTTATGCCTAAACTTAGGATTCGGCTAAGTTATTGTTTTATCGTTATATCTCGTGTGTTGGTAAAATAGGTACTGGTAGCAGAACGTTATATAAGAGTGAGAATGGTGCAATAAAATGATGCAAGTCGATTAGGGCACAAAGTCGGTGCAGCATGAAATTATATGAGTTAATCGGGTTAATAGGTCGCTTCTGGCTCCTACCCTTAGTATTAAGAGATTTGATTATGCCTTTGCTTGATTTTGCGCAATGATTTTCTCAGCATGAGCCTTACGAGCTGCGGCGGCTACTTCCTTTGTCACAATCGTTTTACCGATGGGTATGAGCGAAATACCAATAAGCTTTGCATGTTGGATCCCAAAAGGAATCCCGATAATCGTCAAAAATAATGCCAGTGCTAAGGTTAAATGTGCAAACGCGAGCGGCAGACCGGCGAAAATCAGCCAGATGATATTTCCGATTACGCCCAGTGCGCCAGAGCCAATGTCTTTTTCATCAGAAAGCATCGAACGATCGATCGCTTCCTGACCGAACGGGAAAAAGGAAAATTTGCCAATGACAAAACAGGCACGACCCCAGGGGATACCAATGATGGTAATAAAACAAATAAGACTCACCAACCACCAGGTTAGTCCCATGATGACCCCGCCGAAGATAAACCACAGTATGTTGCCTAATGTACTCATGGATCTACCTCACGGTTTATTTAAATATAAAAAATTAGATTACACTTCGTATTGATATAATTTTAAAATAACGAAGTACTTAACTCATTTATCGCCGCCAGCGTCTAACGTGCCTTATCGAGTGTCATCTGTGAACCTTATTAAAAATTTCTATTTAGTATAGCGAAAAAAAGGGGTCGTTACTAACGACCCCTTCGATTTTAAACTCAATAAGAGCCTTATAGCTCAAATTTTCCTTTGAGTTTTTTAGGTACGCCTACACCTTTAATGCGTACATACTTAGGCATGCCATCTTTATAAGGCGGATAATCTTCGCCTTTGATTAATGGTTCCATGTAGGTGCGACAAGCTTTCGTTATGCCATAACCATCTTTGGTGATGAAGTTTTCTGGCATCATCT
>CAMYMO010000243.1 GCA_947259425.1 uncultured Ectothiorhodospiraceae bacterium
TAAGTACTGCACTGGCCCCATCAAACGCCTCTTCCGAGGTGAAAAAATGTTGCAAGCCAACAATACCGATGGTTCGAACTCTGGCATCTTTATCAAACGATGATTACAAATTATAATCTCACTAAAATTTAAAACCACGAATTGACGTTTAGTTCGATATGAGCATTAACCATTTTGAGATTTGAACTTTTTACGAAAAAAAGGAGTAATACGGTAAAGAAATTTAAAGCGATCTATCTGCTAGTCAGGTCTTTTTTATTTCTATGGAATGGTATTTTATTCTACCTCTATTTTTATTCACTGTGCAGTTTAAGAATACGCTCATAAGTTCCATCTTTCTTCATTTCCAAGATCGCTTTATCAAATGCCTGGACGATTTCTTTATGTTTGGGATTTTGCCGACTAACCGCAATATGCAGACCATTCTTTGAAACTGATTTGGGTAAAAAGATCAGCTTTTCTGTATTCAGGCTGATATTGTGTTTAATTTCATAGTTAAGTACCCGCTCATCATCCAGAGTTAAATCCAGCTCACGATTGATAACCCGGTTAATATTTTGCAAAACATGAATTCCTGGAGCGCGAAGCAATCCCTGTGCTCGATCAAATTGTTCACCATAAGCATAGCCAGTTATTACGCCAATTGTTTTGCCTTCTAAATCAGATATCCTATTAAAGTCAAAACTAGAATCCGCATGTTTTAATAATTTAATTTCGTTAAAGATATATGGTTTACTAAATATAAACGATTTTTCCCTTTCTTTACTGTACCAGGCCGCGGCAATTAAATCGTAAACACCAATATCAGCCCCTTCAAGAGTACGGGTCCAGGCCTGAATGGTCACAGCGGGTTTATGGCCGGCTCGTATTAACGCCCGGTTAACAATGTCCATAGCAAGCCCCTGATTTGGTAACTCTTTACCGACATAAGGTATCCACTCACTGGTCGCAACCTGAAGTTCGTCTGCAAAGGCATTGACAGAAATGATGAGTAGCGGAATGAAAAACAGACGTTTTGTGATTTTAAACATTCAGTCGAGCTCCTATTGACGAATTAACTTATTAAGCGTAAGTCTATGTAATACCGCTGGGAAAACATCAGCTGGGCTATCAGTATATAATAAGTATAATTAACCGTCATCATTCTTAAACTTTAAATACTGAACGGTATAATAACCCCATTCCAATAGGACGCCGTTTCATCATTAATTACAACATCATGAAAATCCATCTGGTGAAAAATGAAACAACTTGACGCTTTAAACTGGGGAGATCTGGATACTCCTATCGAATTATGTATATTACCGTTCAAGCGTGTGGAAATGGAAATAAGATTCGGCATTCATTTTTATACCTATTTAGAAAAAGGCTTGGGGGAATTCTGCATAAGCGAAGTAGAGATTTCTGGTATGCAATTTATTCTAGCCTCACCAGCTGACTCAACGGGGTTAACTGAGTATAAGCTTGATGCCATTGTCGTTTTCATGAGTTGTCGTTCATCCCAAGCTGCTCAATCATTACAGGTGGTGTTGACGGAATTTAGATTAACTAAAAAGGAATTACTAAGCTATCGAGATATTTCGTCACCAGTAGAATGGATTTTGCTAAGGCTGGATGATAATAACAATGAAACAGTGATGTTTCGCTTTATTGAAAAACATTGTGCAGACAGTGCTCAAAAAATTTATGAGGCAAAAGGACATAAGCAGACTTACTTTGTAAAACGAAAAGAAAACACTTGTTTATCATGATATGATTTAAGCGAGTATTGATAAGGATAAAAATATCTATGCGTTATGCACTCATGATCATCAGTTTCTGTCTATTCAATATCGTTTTCGCTTGTGAAATAAATACACCCGAAAAATTATCAAATGAGATCACAACACGATTTATTTCTGGTCAAATCGCCACTATGGATAAACTCCAGGTCCCCCGAATGCGCCGTATCGTTATCCAACACTCACTTCGATATGGTTTACCCGTTGAAAATCATCATAGCTATACAGAAACAGCGAAATGGTTAAAAACGGATAAAGAAATTGAATCGTTTAACCATAAAGCCCTGGAATTTCGCTGGTGCAAAAAAGGCGTTTGTTTATACGAAGCCTTCAATGGTATTTCACACAACACACTTTATATTAAACATATTTATTACCGTTTTGATAAGAACCATTGTCCCTATGTCGACACCATTGTATTTATGAGCGGTGATTGACAACCCTATCTAGGTAAGAAGTCCTACCATTTCACTGGCAGTGCTCTATCTCTGCGCATAAAATATGAGTGCTCAAACCCGTCACTTTACCTCCGGGGCGTTAGCAATGTTTCCTTTGTTCAGCAAAGGCGACCTAAAACAGCTCGCCCGAAATTATACGCGAAAGGGTTAGGTTGCCAGCTTAGAAAACGAGTGGAAAGGGAAGCCCAAACCCATTATAAAACATCGGTAACAGACGGTCTTATCACCCATCCGGGCTCGTACATTAGCTCATTCTAATATTAAAATAATTATATGTATCTGCTTGGTTTTTATCAAAAATATGACAATGAAGCGCCCTTAGCTGGCGATATGTTGTCAGCCTGTATTGAGATACCTGAAAGTCAGAATAGAAGCTATTCCACTCCAGAGCATGGGTTCAGGCTGTCTCAGTCCTGATTTAGGTCTGGTTTATCATAACCGGGCGTTTAGAAATAACGGGCTGCCTTTTCGGCAACCAGA
>CAMYMO010000244.1 GCA_947259425.1 uncultured Ectothiorhodospiraceae bacterium
TTTTGAGCTGCGCCATCTGCGCAACCCAATGTTCAATACCATCCCGATTCAGTCCCATACCATCATTGGTCAACAGGGCACTGCCGATCTTAATAACAATCCGTTTTGCTTTTTTAATCGATGCTCGCATGACTTATTTTTTTTCTTCTTTATCTTCAGACTCAAGGTTTTCTTCTTCGACTTTAGCCCGTTGCTTTTCGACTAACTCCATAATGTCATAGCACAGCTGTTGGGTGCCTTCTTTTTGTAACGCCGAGATTTTATAAACCGGGCCGCTCCAGTTAATGTCATCGATGATTTTTTGACAATGTTCTTCAGCATCCACATCGTTAGGCAACAAATCCAGTTTATTTAATACTAACCACCGATCATACTCCGCCAGTGTATCACTGTATTTTTTCAATTCGTTTTCAATCACGCGAAAAGATTCAGCTGGATTACTCTCATCATACGGCACGACATCAACGATATGTAATAACAAACGCGTACGGGAAATATGTTTTAAAAACTGAATCCCCAAACCTGCACCTTCCGCCGCACCTTCGATAATGCCGGGGATATCTGCAATCACAAAACTGCGATCCGCCTCAATACGCACCACACCTAAGTTTGGATACAAGGTCGTAAAGGGATAATCCGCCACCTTGGGTTTGGCCGAAGAGACCGAACGAATAAAGGTCGACTTACCGGCATTCGGTAAGCCCAACAATCCCACATCCGCCAACACCTTTAGCTCAAGATGCAATTGACGTACTTCTGCTGGTTTGCCTTTGGTGGTCTTGCGGGGCGCACGGTTGGTACTGCTTTTAAAGTTCACATTACCCAAACCATGAAAACCGCCATCGGCCACTTTTATTTTTTGATCGATCTCGATTATCTCACCGAGTATTTCCTGGGTGTTTTGTTCGACGATGATCGTGCCAAGCGGGACTCTTATGTAAAGGTCTTCGCCACCCTTACCTGTGCAATTTTTACCGCGACCAGGCTGTCCGTTTTCGGCCTTAAATTTTCGCGTATAGCGAAAATCTGCCAGGGTATTGGTATTATTATCGCCAACCAGATAGACGCTGCCACCATTGCCCCCATCACCGCCATCGGGACCACCAAACGGAATGTATTTCTCACGTCGAAAGCTCAGGCAACCATCGCCACCTTTACCGGATTCAACTCTTATCTTGGCTTCATCTACAAATTTCATATCAAACACTATCCTAACATTGTCATACCCAGCGGGCACTTTTCCCGTACCCTAAGGGCATAAACTCGGCGGGAATCCAGAAATATATACTAGATTCCCGCCTTCGCGGGAATGACTTTTTGGCGCTGCAATAAAAAAGCCCCGTCACTGACGAGGCTCTTTGGAATTTCAATTGACTACTGAGTTTAAGCCGCGGGGGTGACGCTAACAAAGCTGCGTTGATGCGGGCCTTTTTTCTCAAATTTAACAACACCGGTGACCTTGGCAAATAAGGTGTCGTCTTTACCACGACCCACATTGGTTCCAGGGTGAAATTTGGTGCCACGTTGACGAACCAGGATATTGCCTGCGAGCACTTGCTCACCACCAAAGCGTTTCACACCAAGGCGTTTGCTTTCTGAATCGCGACCGTTACGAGTACTACCACCTGCTTTTTTATGTGCCATCTATAAAATCCTCTTAGCCGCTGATACCGGTTATTTCCAACTCTGTGTAGTGTTGGCGGTGACCTTGTTCTTTCTGGTGATGCTTACGACGACGGAATTTGATGATGCGGATTTTTTTGCCACGACCGTGCGCTTTCACGGTTGCGGTCACTTTTCCACCATCCAAATAAGGTGCGCCGACTTTAATGTCTTCGCCATTGGCAACCAACAACACTTTATCCAAGTCCACACTGCTGCCTTCGTCGGCGGTCAGTTTTTCGACTTTGATGCTTTGACCTTCGGTCACTCGGTATTGCTTACCACCGGTTTCGATAACTGCGTACATCTACCTGATTCTCCTAGGAATTCAACAGAATTCTGTGTAGGTTTACAGAATTCTACATAGACGGGGCTCAATTTGTGAGCGCAACCCGCCGTAAAGGGGCGCAATTTTAGCGACTTGCAGGGCCTGGGTCAAACACCATTTCAGGCTGCTTGACACATTTCTTTCACCCCCCTAGCATGCACTGCTGAAATCGCGTCTGGAAACGCTAAATACATGAAAATAGAAGAAATTTACGCCCTCATCGAAAAAGACATGGACCAGGTTAATGCCTGTATTAAGGGCAAACTGAGCTCCGAGGTCGTGCTCATCAACCAGGTGGGGCAGTATATCGTCCACAGCGGTGGAAAACGCCTACGCCCGGTACTGCATTTGCTGACAGCCAATGCATTCTTATATAAAGGCACCCAGCACATCGAGTGTGCCAGCCTGATCGAGTTCATTCACACCGCGACCCTGCTGCATGATGATGTGGTGGATGCCTCAGAACTGCGCCGGGGCAAGGACACCGCCAATGCGGTATTTGGTAACGAAGCCAGTGTGCTGGTCGGTGATTTTTTGTACTCTCGAGCCTTCCAGATGATGGTCGAGATCAACCAGATGCGCATCATGGATATTCTCGCCAATGCCACCAATACCATTGCCGAGGGCGAGGTCCAGCAGTTGCTCAACGTACATGATCCTGATACCACTGAGGCCCGCTATTTACAGGTCATTCACGATAAAACCGCGAAA
>CAMYMO010000245.1 GCA_947259425.1 uncultured Ectothiorhodospiraceae bacterium
TATACACCCGGGGTAGGCGATCATGCAGGAAGGGTAATTGAGCAAACCAGTCTGGCCAGCGATTCTGGACGGGGTCGTAACCGGTTTTCAGACAATTATTAACATCGCTGTGGCCGAGTATCCGGGTGAGTTGGCTATTCAACCAGTCCGCCTGATGGATAATATTAGTCGCATCAGTCTGTGGGGTATTCTCTGTCAGCCACATAAGCTTGGGTAGACCGGCGCTGACCGATTGTACCGTTGTGTTATCCGTAATGGTTTTGAGCTGCGCGACCTGTTGTCTGGAACGTGCATCGTTATACATCAGGGCTGCTGTGGTCGGTTCGCCATCGGCATTGGAAAAGAATACCGTCCCGGAGGTGCCATCAATCGCAATGGCTTTAAGTTGCTCAAAACAGATGGCCTTATTGAGTTGTTGTATCAGCTCAAACAGGGTTTTTACCCAAATTTCCGGATCTTGTGATACCTCGTGACCACGAATCGTTGGATTTGGAAAAGCAATTGCGGCCTGGGCAAGTAAATTAGCCTGCTCATCAATACAGCAGGCACGCAGACCGGAGGTGCCTGCATCAATGCCCATATAGATAGGCGTCTCGGGTTGCAGTTGACGGTGCTGGTTGGCCATGTTGATGGCTTAGAAAACGGTGATTGAACTGGGGTGGGGCAAGGTGCGGCTGACTAGGGCAAAACGACCGGGGTTGGGGCCTGCCACCCGGGTTGTTGGTGTTCACAGACGACGCTGGTATAGATGCCACCGCGGACGTTGAAGTCAGCCGTCAGGCGCATAAAGCGCGGCGAGGTCGCCGCGACCAGATCATCCAGTATTTGGTTGGTCACGGCCTCATGAAAGGCTCCTTCATCACGGAAGGCCCAGACGTAAAGTTTCAATGACTTAAGCTCAACACACAGTTTATCGGCCACGTATTCAATCTTCAGTTCGGCAAAATCAGGCTGACCGGTTTTTGGACACAAACAGGTGAATTCAGGCACATCAATGCGAATCGAGTAATCCCGCTCAGGCATTGGGTTTTCAAATGTTTCCAGGTCTTTTGTCGGTTGGCTGGGCATAGGCGGGAAGATAACGGAAGCTGGGCACCTCTACAAGCCTTCTCTTATACAGCTGTAAAATTATTTTTAAAATTTAGAGATTAATTGGCAATTATTTTCAATTGTCAGCGATGTCAATCTTGTGTGATCTGGTAGCGATCGAGTATCTTACTCGCCCATGCGATTAAGAAAATTAAAACTAGCTGGATTCAAATCCTTCGTCGACCCCACCACCGTACATTTCCCCAGTGATCGTATCGGCGTGGTGGGCCCAAATGGTTGTGGTAAGTCCAATGTCATCGATGCGGTGCGCTGGGTCATGGGTGAAAGCTCGGCCAAGCAATTACGCGGCGATCATATGTCGGATGTCGTTTTTAACGGTTCTAATACCCGTAAGCCGGTGGGGCAGGCCTCAGTCGAATTAGTCTTTGATAATAAAGAAGGACGTTTGGGTGGCCAATATGCGAATTATAACGAGATCTCAGTCAAACGCAGTGTTAGCCGCGAAGGTCAGTCGAATTATTATTTAAATGGCGCTAAATGCCGCCGTCGGGACATCACGGATATATTTCTGGGCACCGGGCTGGGGCCACGCAGCTATGCGATCATCGAACAAGGAACGATTTCGCGCATCATCGAAGCCAAACCTGAAGATTTAAGGGTGTTCCTCGAAGAAGCGGCGGGTATTTCAAAATACAAAGAACGTCGCAAAGAAACTGAAAACCGCATTAGACACACCCGTGACAACCTGGATCGATTAAATGATCTGCGCGAAGAGTTGGAAAAACAACTCAATCATTTGCAAAGACAGGCCAAGGCTGCTGAGCGTTACAAGGTTTTAAAAGAAGAAGAACGAGTTTTAAATGCGCAACTTCAAGCCTTAAAGTGGAAGAGTTTAAATGACAATGCACAAGGCATTGAAACGAAAATTCGTGACCAGGAAACAGCACTGGAAGCGTCGCGTGCTAAACAGCGTAACATTGAATCAGATATCGAAAAGCAACGTGAGGCGCTGGCAGAAGCGAACGAATTATTTAATAAAATTCAAAGCCAATTTTATGCGGTGGGTTCGGATATCGCTCGACTGGAACAATCGATTCAACATACTCGGGAACGTAAGCAGCAGCAACAAAATGATTTATCACAACTTGATAAGGATTTAAATGAAGCACAATCGCATTTAAATACGGATCAAAACAAGATTGTTCAATTAGAACAAGAGTTAGAAAAAATCACACCTGCCTCAGAACAGGCAGAGGCAGCCGAACAAGCTGCGGTACAAGCATTGCAGGAATCAGAAGCGGCGATGCATACCTGGCAAACGCAGTGGGAACAATTTACCCATCAGGCAGCTGAACCAGCGCGCGCTGCGGAAGTGGAAGCGGCGCGTATCCAACAACTTGAGATGCAACAGTCTCATTTGTCTGAACGCCAGGAAAAATTAAAAACTGAGCGTGATAATAATATTGATCCTGAGTTGGAAAAGGATCTGGCTAAGTTAAATGTCGACCTGGAAACAAAACGACAAACTTTGGATGAAAAACAAAAAGATTTGGATTCCACGCAAACTGAAATTGCTACATTAAGGGAACAGTTACAAGAGCTTATTACGAGCTATGACGACGAGCAGGAAAATCTGCAGGTATTACGCT
>CAMYMO010000246.1 GCA_947259425.1 uncultured Ectothiorhodospiraceae bacterium
TATCGTGACCAGTCATACCGGGCGGGAATCGATCTATAAAAAGATCAGTACCCAATAAAATATCGATGGCAAAAAAGCAAAAATCAAGCTGTCCCTGTGGCTCCGGAAAGGACTATCAACATTGTTGTGGTCAATTCATTGAGTCAGGCGAATGGCCGGTGACGGCCGAACAGTTAATGCGTTCGCGCTATTCGGCCTATGCGTTAAAACAAAAAGATTACCTGGTTTCAACCTGGTATCCGGGCACCTGTCCGCAACAGTTAGACCTGTACGAGGATGCACATGTTAAGTGGGTGGGTTTAAAGGTGGTAAATACCGAAGCGGGTTCGGAGCAGGATCAAACCGGTATTGTCGAATTTACCGCAACCATGAAGGCGAATGGACGCGCGGAAAAAATGACCGAACGCAGTGAGTTTATAAAAGAAGAGGGTCGGTGGTATTACGTAAAGGCACAGGAAACGCCTTAAATTATTGCTGTCCGCTTAAACATGCTCTCCCTCAGGGCGAAAGGGCCATCCTAAATAAAGACATTAGTTCCGCTATCCAGTAAACTAGCCTTTCTTTTGTATTATCTGGTTTTAAGAATTCCACCATGTTACTGAGTTTAAACAAAGTCTCGCTGGCCTTTGGCCATCACCCGTTATTGACGGAGGTTGATTTCTCGATCGACAAGGGCGAGCGGGTGTGTCTGGTCGGGCGTAATGGCACCGGCAAATCAAGTATGTTTAAAGTCATTAGTGGTCTCTATGAAGCCGATGAAGGTGAGGTGTGGCAACAACCCAACCTGCGAATTTCTTATCTGGAACAAGAGGTCCCCGAAGACGATAAGGCCAGCATCTATGACATTGTCGCCACCGGCTTAGGTAACCTGGGTCAATTATTGTCGGACTATCATCATGCCTTGCACGATCTTGATGTCGATAACAAAGAATCGATGAAGATTATTTCTGATCTGCAACATAAGATCGAATTACAGGATGGCTGGAACAGCGAGCAAAAGATCGAGACCGTGTTAAGCAAATTAAACCTGCCGTCTGAAAAGCTATTGAAAAATTGTTCGGGTGGTATCCGGCGACGGGTGATGCTGGCGCGTGCCCTGGTCAGTGATCCGGAATTGCTGCTGTTAGACGAACCGACTAACCACATGGATATCTCGGCCATTAAATGGCTGGAAGAATTCTTGATCGCCTTTAAAGGTGCCTTGATCTTTATTACTCACGATCGAACCTTTGTACGCAATGTTGCGACGCGTATCATCGAACTCGATCGCGGGATGTTAACCAGTTTTTCAGGTAACTATGAAAGTTATTTAATCAAAAAGGCCGAGTTGTTAGAGATCGAAGAACGCGCGGCGGCCAAGTTTGATAAAAAACTGGCGCAGGAAGAAGTCTGGGTTCGCAAAGGCATCAAGGCCCGACGTACGCGCAATGAAGGTCGGGTACGTGACTTACAAAAAATGCGCGATGAACATCGTGAGCGCATTGCCGTGCAAGGGCGGGTCGAACTGGCGTTAAACCGTTCCGAATTGGCCGGCAAGTTGGTGGCGGATCTTCATCATGTTAATTTTTCGTATGGTGAGCATAAGATCATCAATGATTTGTCATTGCGTATATTACGCGGCGATCGTATCGGTATTATCGGTCCGAACGGTTCCGGTAAGAGTACACTGTTAAAACTTATCCTTGGTGATCTGAAACCGGATTCAGGTAAAGTGATCATCGGCACGAAACTGGATAAGGCCTACTTTGATCAGCATCGTGACATCCTCGATCCGGAAAAGTCGGTACGCGATAATTTAAGTGACAACAGTGATTTCATCGAAGTCAAAGGTCGCTCGCGGCATGTGATCGGTTATTTGCGTAGCTTTTTGTTTCCCGTCGAACGTGTGGATTCTCCAGTGAAATCTTTATCGGGTGGTGAACGTAATCGTTTGTTGTTGGCCAAGTTATTTACCAAACCGGCAAACTTACTGATACTCGATGAACCGACCAATGATCTTGATGTTGATACCCTGGAATTATTAGAAGACTTATTAACCGAGTTTGATGGTACCTTATTATTAGTCAGCCACGATCGAACCTTCCTGGATAATATCGTTACCAGCACTTTGGTGTTTGAGGCTGATGGCAAGATCGGAGAATACGTCGGCGGTTATGAAGACTGGTTACGCCAGCGCCGCACCATTCCGAAGGGGGGCCTGGAGCCGAAATCGGAACCGAAATCACAACAGACGAATGCAGAAAAAAATCAATCGAATCAGTCAACGTCTGCCGAGAAAGCAAATACTAAAAAACGCAAGCTAAATTATAAAGAAAGAACTGAACTCGAAGGTTTGCCGGATTTAATCGAAAAGCTAGAAAGTGAAAAAGAAGACCTGGAGACTCAGTCCGCCGATCCGAATTTTTACCAACAGGATACCGAAGTCTTCACTACGGCCTTAAAACGATTAGAGGATATCGGCCCTGAATTAGAACATGCCTACGAACGTTGGGAAGCGTTATCAAAATTTGATTAATGGTTCTGGTTTCATCGACCGTAGCACAGTGTTGCGAATTGCTCATTCTGATAATGAGCCGATTCGGGTATAATTCGATAAGCATACAATATATTCGTTTTTCGTAATATTAGACAGATAAGATAGGTGACCTTCAATGAGAACGATATTATTTTTTAGTCTGTTAATGCTTGGTCT
>CAMYMO010000247.1 GCA_947259425.1 uncultured Ectothiorhodospiraceae bacterium
AACCCAGTCATTGATACTACTCATTCTAGTCGTGCTCCATTTTTATTATGCGTAGAACTAGTATATAGGTCTCCGAACTGCAACATATCACTCCGGCTTGACCGGTTGTTTAAGTATTTTGTTGTTCAATATCAATCTTTTATGCCCTATTAACTTCCTAATTGCAAGGGGATACTCGTCTGCAATGTGCAGACTATTTTTTAATTGTTATAAAAACAAACGGTTACAGCGTTTCTTCCTCTGCGACGAAGACCGGGCTCCGTTTTCCCTCAATATTCACTGGCCCTCTCGGTTCCCGTTCAGGGATGTTCATTTTGATCCCGGTTTTTGGAAAACTAACATTTTCCTGCATAGTGTTGTTGTACAAATTCATCAAACAGTACGGTCGAGCCGATGTTACGAGAGCTTTTTTCTAAGAACGCGTAAAAGTCCTGTAACAGTTTCATGGGTGGCAGTGCTTTTACACACCTCACGTTGTTGGCATCAAGTGCGTCATAAGCACTAGAACTAAAGGCCTTGTTCCAATTTTCGCTACGCATTTCCGCACCGGGCGTAACCTTTCCATCGAGTGCATAGTACAAAGCAGCTTTATCTGTGATTTTATGTGCTGCAGTTAAGTAGCCGTTTCGAACTCCGATAAAATACACGAAACAAACATCGTCCTGTTTGACGCTGGTTCTTTTGCTTTTTACCAACGGCGCACATAGTTTAACGAATGCGTCTCGATTAGGCCCGTATTTCCCGAGCAGCGATTCGTCCAATGGACTGCTTGCTACCGCTGAGAGGGAGCCTGTGAGCAGTAGGAAAACTACGATAAATTTCGTTAACTGGCCAGATGTGAATGTCATTACAACTCCTTGTCTATATTTACTTTGTTTTGAGAATGAAAATCTAATTGGCACACAGGATCGATTCCGGTTGTTCACTCGAGGCGAAACTTTTAACGAGCAATGGGATCAGGTCTTGCATTTCAACACTTTTATTTGTAAATGCGTTATTGCAAGACCTGACCCCATTCCTTTTGACCCTTTTAACCAAGAAAAGTTGATAAATCATTCTGCCTAAGGTTTTGTTTCGGTAACTCGCTCCATGTATATTTTTGCCATATCTCGACCAAAGTCATCTTTAATCTTTTCACAGTACATATGATAGGTTTTGCCAGCTTCCACGTCTAATTCCATAACTCTGCTAGCAGTTGTATTTGAAGTTGGTTTGCAATTAATAATAAGTTGATAATGTCCTGGTAGTATTTGTATTTCGCTGGAGTGAGGCAGTATATTGCCGTTATCGTTATTGGTATATACATCTTTACCATTAATTATTTGAATAACGCTTGCGAATAAAACTTCACCTGGCGAATTCTCACTAGCAATAACAGAAGCTATTTCTTTGTAACTACGTGTTTCACCTCTGTATTGCTTAATTGTGGAAGAACAACTCGATAAAAATACGACAATAATAACTAAGTTTATTAATTTCACGTATATCTCCTGATGAAATATTATAGTCTTACTCTATGAGATTTTGAATATAATATGAATCTAAATGTAATACATATACCGACAATATCACAAAGTTATATATTGCATTTTTTCATATTCATATAGCTAGGCTGTAGATTAACTAGAAATTTCATTTTTGCGTACCAACAAGTCATTGTTTTAGATCAACTTTATTTGCTTGCAATTTGCGATTATAGGGTTTTTCTACAGCCTCAACGTTTAAACTCAGCCGGCGCGTTAGCGATCGGCTGGAGTGCCTTGTTATGTGTTTTATGCACACCATTCACCTAGTGCGTCAGAATATGAAAAACCATGCATCATTATATTATTCGGGTCATCTCCAAACCCGAGTGCAAATTCATTTTCATTTTCCAGTGTTAGTAGCCAACTACCTTCTTTTTTAGCGATACCCCAAACTATAGAGTTTTTATACATTTCAAACTCACCTTCTTTAGCGCAGGCTGAAGTGACTTTAACTTTAATAGGCTCGATAACACTATCAAATAATATTTTTGTCACTTTATCCACATACTCTTCATATACTTCCCCTTTGGGAGTAATAACTTGAGCCTCTTCAGTTTTTAAAGAGTAATGTATTTTATTTAGTGCTTCTGTTTTATTCATACACATAACGTTAGAATTAAATGGCGCCGCGCGCCTTTTGCAGCGTCCAAGTTGGGCAGGTTTTTTGCCCAACGGTTTTAAATGACTTGTTATGTGTTTTGTTCATTTTTTTTGTTTAATTTGAATAACTCATCATCTGTTTTACACAAATGTTCGATTAGATTTAGAGTCCATATTTCTTTCGCTTGTTCTGGAAAGGGAACATCGAATATATGAGAGTTATTTTTCGTACCGACCTCAATCCATGAGCTAGTATCGAAATTTAGCACCCAATTATTTTTACTGTAAGAAACAGATTCTTGTACTTCTTCCCAACCATTTTCTTTAAGTGTAATTATAAAAGACAAGCTTGTTTTTCCTTTTTACACATAACGTTTGAATTGTGCGGCCGCTCGACCCGGAACAAAGTGACGGGTAAGCGGTCCGGACACGAATGATTTGTTAGGCATTTTCTGCCTCCTCAATAGCGTCAATAATAGACTCTATATCTTTCACATACTCTGTAACTGGTTGTTTAGAAGTAAAATAACTAGACTTTAAATTCACATTTTTTTCTAA
>CAMYMO010000248.1 GCA_947259425.1 uncultured Ectothiorhodospiraceae bacterium
TTCAGGTGTTTAGAAAAATAACGGATAACATCCCGATGAACGTGCAGACACACCTGATACTCAAAGTGACGGGTAAGCAGCGTGAAGTCACATTAGGGCCGATGCCGGTCAATTTTTTTATCCCGCAATCATTGGACAGCCAACTACCGGCCCAACTGGAAACGAATGGTTTATTGCGTATCCAGGTGCGCCCAGGGGTTTGGCGAGTCAACATTGTGACTCGATCCGTTGCGCAAATGGAAAAACTAACCTTTCGAGGGATTGCCGAACCCTGGCCGACCCAGGAACTTTGGGTGTTTGAGGCGAGAAATAACTTTCGCCTGGTTGATATCCAAAATCCCAGCATTGATTCACGCCAAACCAATATACCGAACAATTGGAAAAAGTTTCCGGCTTATCTAATAAATCAAGGTGATGAATTTAAGATGACAACGATCCGGCGTGGTAATCCGGACCCCGAACCTGATCAGTTAACCTTATCGCGTAGCTTATGGCTTGATTTTGATGGTGCGGGTTATACCTTTCAGGACAGTATTAACGGCACGATTGCCAGTGGTTGGCGATTAGAGACGGAACCGCTGTTAAATCTCGGCCGAGTGAGCATTAATGGTGAACCGCAATTTATCACCCGCTTGAATAAATCCGCCAGCAAAAGTGGTGTAGAAGTCAGGCGGGGTCAAATGCAGTTGAGCGCTGACGGGCGAATCATGTCGGATCAACGTTTATTACCGGTAACGGGATGGGATAAAGAATTCACTCGCATCACCACTGCGTTACATTTACCGCCGGGTTGGTCAGCCTTATATGCCTCTGGTACAGATAATCAGCCGCAGACATTTGTTCAGCGCTGGACTTTGCTCGATCTATTTCTGGTGTTAGTGATTAGTGTGATCATCGGACGCTTGTGGTCATGGCCCTGGGGTATCGTCGCCTTAGTGACCATGGCATTGATTTGGCATGAGCCGAATGCACCGCATTACACCTGGTTAAATTTGTTAATTGCGATCGCCCTGGTAAAAGTATTACCGGATAATAAATTCGCAATATGGGTGCGTGCGTATAAGAATTTTAGTTTAATCTTATTATTTTTGTTCCTGGTCCCGTTTACGATTCAACAAGCTCGCATTGGTTTGCATCCACAACTCGCAGCACAATATGGTTATAACGATTCTTATCTGAGTTATGGTGGTGCACCTGCCGAGGTCGCCCATGTTCAGCCTGAGTCTGGTATCTATAATATGTTTAGTGGAGGTGAGGCAGATCAAAGTGAGGTCGCTCCGCAGATGAAATCACTTCCAAGTAAAAAACCTATGCCTAAACTTAGTCGAGGATTGGCAGGTAGCACGGCTGAATCGTTCACTAAATCAAACCAGGCGCAAAACTATCGCCTGATTGATCCAAATGCCAATATCCAAACAGGTTATGGTTTACCAAGCTGGTCATGGCGGGTTATCAACTTGAGTTGGAACGGGCCAGTAGTAAAAGAACAGGAATTTCGCTTGTTGTTAGTGCCGCCGATATTAAATCAAATTTTAAACTTTTTGCGTATCGCACTAATTGCCAGTCTTGTCTTACTGTTGATCGGCTATTCATTTAATAAGTTGAAGGGTTTACTTCGAATCAATAAAGGTGTTGCATCCTCATTGTTCGCGGTGACGGTATTATTTATTGCCAGCCATGGACTCTCACCCACTGTGTATGCAGACAATTCGATACCCAGTGAAAAAGTTTTAAAGAACTTACGTGAAAAACTACTAACGCCACCGACTTGTTTACCTCATTGTGCGCATGCGGCACGTATGCATATGAGTGCTAATTCAAAGTCATTACAAATTCGTTTGCAAATTCATGCCGCCGAAGAGGTTGCGGTGCCATTACCCGGCAATACTAAGTCGTGGAACCCATCTAAGGTCTTGCTTGATGGTAAAACCGCAACGGCATTACACCGGGATGCGAGTGGTATCTTATGGATCCGACTTAAAAAGGGCGTTCATAAAATAAACCTGCATGGATCCATTCCAAAGATAGCTCATTTTACCGTTGAGCTACCTTTAAAACCGAAACAAGTCACGCACGATATAACCAGTTGGCGACTCGATGGCGTGCATAAAAGTGGCCGGGTTGATTCACAACTGCAGTTTTCTCGTAAAGTTACCGCGGATAGCAATGGCGATATAAAGTTTGAACAATCCAGACTTCCGGCCTTTGTATATGTTGAACGGACATTACGCTTTGGCATTGATTGGACGATTGAAACAAAAGTAAGACGTGCTTCTCCCAATGGCGCAGCCATCGTATTAAACGTTCCATTAATAAAAGGCGAAACGGTTACCTCTGATATTAATATCCAGGGTGATCAAGTGGTTGTGAATATGTCACCACAACAGTCGGTATTCATTTGGCATTCAAGCTTGGAAAAAACCCCTACGCTCACGCTTCGTACCGGTGAGAGTACGGATTGGTTTGAAGTATGGCGAGCTGACATTAGTCCTATCTGGCATGCCGAACTGAAGGGGATTGCGCCGGTCGTGCATTATGATTCAGCCAGGACCTGGTTACCTGAATGGCATCCGTGGCCGAGTGAGAGTGTGCATTTCAGCCTGACGCGCCCGATTGGAATCAAGGGAAAAACGATAACGGTGGATAACAGTCGTTTAGAAGTTCAAACCAGTAAACGC
>CAMYMO010000249.1 GCA_947259425.1 uncultured Ectothiorhodospiraceae bacterium
ATCTAGAGGCCAGGGCAGGAAAGAGTTGAATTCCCCAGCCGGTTTGATGGGTGAATGCATCCCAGATTATGTGTGAATAACCGCCGATTAGGATTGCGGCAAGCACAGTAGCCAAGCTTGTAACGGTGATTTTTGGTTTGCTGCTTCGATAGCGCGCCAGTTTATGCCGAACCCATAAGGGTGAAATATCAATTAAGAAATATTTACCCATGCCTTCAAACAAAAAATACGTTACTAAAGCAACGGGTAGACAATAAAGTAATACCCCCAAAAAAGAGTGAGAAAATTCGTATGTAGAAATCGGAAAAAACATTGGAAAATCCGGGACCACTGCGCCAATCGCCAATGCTATAAACGAGAATCTACCCGTAAAATAGTAGACAGGTACAATGGCCAGTATATGGGTGGGCGTGAATGGCAAAATAAGTTTCCGGACTTCCTATAATTAAAGTGATTTCGTTAATTATCTATTAAGCATGTCGTCTATTTTTAACGTAAAATGCATGTTAAGTAGAGATAAATCAGCGAAGCTATTTAGGGGCCATGGCGTTAGAATCCACTGATTTAGCTATATTATCATGCCTTTTCTTGCATAATATATCGAGTCTCTTGGGCGTTCCACTCATTGCCTATATTTTGAAAGAATAGTAGAATTTGTTTAAATCAGTAATGGTTATCCGATTAAATAAGCAAGCGGCTCGCGAGAATAAGAGATTCAAAATATGGCTTTAGATCAACTCAAGGCATTTTTACAGAAAATGCAATCTGAACCTGAACTTAAAAATCAGGTGCTCTCTGCTTCAACCGCGGATGATGTTGCGCGCATAGCACTAAAGCTTGGTTTTGAATTTTCAGGTGATGAGTTACTGAGAATGTCAGGTAAGAAAGTTGGCAAGGTGACGGTTAAAAAAAATGACCTCCCTGGTGAATACAATTAATGGCTTTTTGAATATCTGACCGTACAGGCATAAGAATAAACGCCCTATTTTTTTCCAAGCCTGGTAAATTTCTTTTACAAATAAAATTTAAACTAATAGGCGTGATTAGCGTTAGTGCGGAGCAAACTGAATTGAGTGGTTTGATCTGTAAATTTTATATTAAGTGATTCTGATTAATTTCACTCATTGATTATACAAAAAACCATTTCCAAATGGTTCGGCACAATCTTCGATTGACCCCAGTCGCCACTTTCTTCGCCTGCATGTTGATTACTTAATAGATGACATTAAGCCCATACGAGACCCTTGGGCAATATAAAATTACTATATTCTATATGAACCACTCTGCGATGACTTGGTTTTGTGGATTTAGTAGAAGCGTGCAGAATGTGTGGTTTCATTAAAACTAGGTCACCGTGCTCAACTTCGCATAGATATGGTTCTTGTGAGTTTACTGTTTTAGTGACCTCGGGCTGTGAAAGTATTCCCAGTTTATGGCTTTGGGGTATTACCTTTAAACAGCCATTAAATTCGTCTGCATCGTCAAGATGTAGACGAAAGGTAAGCATTTGCTCCAGAATATTGACAGGTGGTTGAACATGGTAGGTTCCGTCCTTTAATGTCCACGGCCCCCAGCCATTTATTTCTGTTTTTCTGTTTAATGCAATGGTTTTGTCCTGGTGCCAGCTAACTAACCAGTTTTTATCAAACGTTTTATCAAAAAAGATAGTGCGTACGATGCTGGGTATTGACCCTAAAATGTGTGTAGCAAGTGATGTAAATTCTGCTGAATGAGCTAATGAATGAACCGTACTGAACTTCTTTTCTGCGTTACGAATACCATGCCGAGGTAAATTCTCAGGCCAGGATGATATTTCCTCTAATATGGAATTAATTATTGAGCTGGAAATAACCTTTCTTTTGATTTCTATACCATGCTCATGAATATTCATAATATCCTTTTGTAACTAACTATGCTGTGGACTCAGTGTAAATTTTATTTTTTATTACACATACTCAAGTTTTTGATCTTGGTGTTTTCTGCGGTTCGAACGCGGGGTTAACTTGCACTCGATAGTCACAACCGGTAGCGGCAGCGAAGGTTGTCATGCGGCGAAATTAAGCAGCTTGATATGTCTATGAATGACATATTTTGTGTTTATTGTTTTAATCGGATGTGGCTAATAGGCGCATATGAGGTATTAGGCCATATCGGAATACAACCAGCCCCAACATATATATCAACTGTTTTTTTCGCCACGTAGGCAGACAGCAATGTTGCAAATCGAGTTTTTTGTGTGGTTGGATTGACAATTACATCACCATCAGCATTATTTAAGCAAGAATCAGGGTTTGAGAAACTTGATAGTTTTATCAGAACGTTTTCTTCCCCAATAACAAATATTCCTGTTATAGTCGCTTCGCCTGACCAGCCTGCACCTGCATAACTGTTAATTGAAAACACAAATAAACTGCAAGTTACGAATATATTGATAAATATTTTTTTCATTTCTGCTCCCTAATAATTTGTTTAACCAGTGCGAACACATAACAGTTGTATTAACGAGGCCAGCTATCTCGTAAAATATTTTTATGTGTTTGGTTAGAACATTGAATTGCCATTCTTTGTTTCACCTGGAACCTCTTGTATTGAATCCCAATGCTCAACAATTTTTCCACTCTCGTCAAAACGAAAAAAATCCATTGTCACATATTGTTCGTTATCTGGCCATCTCTG
>CAMYMO010000250.1 GCA_947259425.1 uncultured Ectothiorhodospiraceae bacterium
CGGTACCACGTTCAGATATGAGATTTGAAGCAGAGGCAATGACCGATATATTAAATGCGATTGGGGTGAAAACTTCGATGCCGTTGGTATTTGATATGCCTGGTGAGGTTTATTTCTCAGATAAAAAATACGTTGTCTATTTTACCAGTGCATCGACGTCCTATAAATGTTGGCCAGATGAATATTTTAGTGCATTGATCCGAAAATTATCGACTCACTATGCCGATAGAGATCATATTATCTTGAAAGGTGTTGGTAGTGACGAATCCGTTCAGAATTTAATGAAAGATTTTGTTGATTCAAACAATGTACTTGCGAAACAAATCGACGACGTCGATGAAACGATTGCGTTTATTCGGGGAGCTGATTTGGTCGTTTCAAATGACACGGGAATTCGACACCTAGCGATTGCTGGAGGTGTACCTAGCATTGGTATATTTTCAATTGTTGACCCGATTACATCATCGCCCTTTCGCTATTGGCCAAGGTTTGGCGCTCATGAAATTGCGATAACCGCAGATGGATCCTGGCCAGATGCGGAAAACGTCTATGCCCTTGCGGTCAAACTACTATCAAGCTAAGCGAAGCATATGAATTCGAATTTTGCGGAAATGGAAAACTAAGTGTCAATATCACGAATATTGGTTATTCGGACGGGACGCAGTGGCGACATTGTTATGATCACGGCCGCTTTAAGGGCCATGCTGAACAAGTTTCCTGATGCGCAAATAGATATGTTAACAAGTCCAGATGGAAAACGAGTGTTAAAAGGTTTTCATTCGCGCGTGAAGCTTAAATATATTCATGACAGGAAATCGATATTTCAGTTTATTCATCGTAGAACGATTAAGAAAAATATACTCTCCGAAGGTTATGATAAAGTATATTGTTTCGAGTTAAATCCAAGTACGGCCTATTTTTACAACCATCTCGATACAGAGGTACATCAGATTAAATTAAAATCGATGGTTGAGAATTATGCGCATTTATGTCTTGAACTGGTCGTTGGCTTAACTGAAAAAAATTCTGAACATGAATGGACAGGGTTACCCGTGTCGGATCAGGGGAAAATTGATAGCCAACGTTTACTGGCTACTCAGGGTATCGATGATAATACACAGGTGATAGGATTTCACCCTAGCTTTAGTGGACTCAAGAAAAATTATTTTCGCAGTCAAGTTCATCGTTCAGAGAAGGCCTGGCCGGTCGAGAGTTTTGGGAAATTGGCCATTCGATTGACTGAGTTTGCCAGAGAGCAACAAATCAAAATTGCGATAATAATGGATCTGCTCCCTGAAGATCGTGCCCTGGGTGAGGAAATCGTTGCCGCTAGTCAGGGCAATATAAAGCTATTTGTCCCCGAGTTAAATTTTGAACGTTATAAGGCCACTTTGGCGCGTGTGGATATATTGGTTGTTCCAAATACGGGGCCAATGCATATCGCCGGTGCAGTTGGCACTAACCTGGTCGCCTTATTTGGTAATATACCACCAGAGGATAGTGGGGCCTATGTTCCAAGCAATAAACGTGAGTTTATACAACAGGGTCATGGTGCTAATGATACAATCGCAACCATCCCGGTTGAGACGGTCTATCAAGCATGTTTGAAGTTCCTGAAGAATTAATTTTGGTAACGATGTAATTGTTTTATCGTCAGCTGATTAAATTTTGGTATAAAGGAGTGGTAAATGGATACTGTCTTATATGATGCAGTAAAGAGTCAGAATCTACCGATTAAATCCGTTGCAGAAGTTGGCGTGCTTGCATTTAAGGATTCGGTCGTTAAAAATTTCTGCATTGATGGTATAAAATGCGATCTCTATGAAGCCGTGCCAGAATTTTGTGAAAAAATCCGTAAAGAGATAACCCGTTACCCGAATATTACATTAAAAGAATATGCGGTATCCGATTATAATGGTGATATGGAAATGTGTATGGTAGGACCCTCGACGTTTGATGCGAGTATCGAGCACGCACCCGCTATCGATCATGATGGTATTGATAAAAGTTCAGTTGAAACACTAAAGGTGGCCTGTCGAGATTTTTCAGAAGTGGACGAAGGTCAGTATGATATCGTCTCCATAGATATTGAGGGTGGTGAGTGGAAGGTGTTATCAAGAATGCGCAGTCGGCCATTGGTCATTTCGTTAGAAACCCAATGCCGTGATTACTTAAATCCCTATATCGGCTCTATTACGGATTGGATGTTTGAAAATGGCTACAAAGTCTGGATATGGAATAACACGGATACAATTTTTTATAAAGGTACGCCTCCAGCCCTTGGAATAAAAAACACGCTATTGAGTAAATGGCATAATTATCGATATTATGCGGGTCGATTATAGAGTTGACGATATGCTATTAATAAAATTATGAAAACGATTCTTGTTACAGGCGGTGCTGGTTTTATCGGAGGCAATTTCGTCTCTCAGATGTGCGATCAGGATTATCTAGTCGTAAATCTGGATGCTTTAACTTATGCGGGTAATATGGAAACCCTGGCACCCGTGCTTAATCGAGATAATCATATCTTTGTTCATGGCCGAATTGGTGATTCAAAACTGGTATCCGAGTTACTTGAACGTCATCAGCCCGAATGGGTTGTTAATTTTGCGGCAGAAAGTCATGTGGATCGATCGATTGATGGGCCAGCTGAGTTTATCCAAACTAA
>CAMYMO010000251.1 GCA_947259425.1 uncultured Ectothiorhodospiraceae bacterium
GTAATTCGAAACGCGGCAATCGTAAGTCGACGTCAAAATGTCGGGGATCATCTTCCCCCTTGCATGCAAACCGTAATAACGGCAATCGTTCCAGACCGAATGCGGGACAAGCCAACCAAAGGAGTCGATAGAAATGAGTACTGAAGCAGAGACAACTGAAGAGGCTATCAAACCCAAAGCCGCTGACAAATATCGTGTAGAAAGTGTTGAAAAAACCGAACCTCCTGAAGGTATGCCCGCTGGAAATTGGCATCGTTATGTTATCGGTCAGGGTGGTTCCAAGATCGAAGGTTTAAAACCGGGTACCTTAAAAGCCGTCACTCAGCATGCAGAGTCGGTTGCAAGCGATCTTAATGCCCGGGCAACTGGTGGGAATTCAACCTATGCGGCTCGAAAACAAAAATAAAGGCGATCTTAAATTAACGAATTTCTCTGTGTAAAATTAATACACTGAATTTATCTGGGAATCGATGAATTTAAATTTTATCCGTTTGCTTCATAACAGACTATATTTTAAAAAAACCAATAGAAAAACAGGTCATTTGTTTTCTATACTTAGGGTTTAGGATAAATGTATCAAGGTAAATTAAATCCATGTTGAATAAATTGATTATTCGATTTAACGGCCGAAAAATTGATGAACTTATCATCAGCCGTGATATTTTTAAGATTGGTCGCAAATTGGATAACGATTTACGTCTTGAAGATACGACCGTCAGTAGTCACCACGCAAAATTAATGATGAAGCCTGGAGGCTTGTTCATTCAGGATTGCGATAGCACCAATGGAAGCCTGATGAATGGCATGTTAGTGAGTGACAAAATGTTAGCCAACGGTGATGTGGTTGTGATTGGAAAGTATTCGATCACCAATGAAGAAATTGAGAGTGAGCCTGCGACGATGGAATTTGATCCGACCATGCAGATCGGTAAGAAAGAACTTGATAGTGTCTTGAGTCGTTTAGAAAATGCTCACATTACCCATTCTGAAAGCTCAATTTCAATCGATAAAAAGACCTTAAACTGGATAGCACAAGATGCGAATGGTGTGTGGTGGGGCTTTGAAAATAAACCAGTGCCCGGTATAAATGGCTGGATTGACGGTCTGGATGGCACAAAGATTTTATTAAAACAAGAAATTGCTGAAAATGATCTATGGCGTGATACGTTACAACGATTAGCTTAAAAAAAAGGGGCCAGTGGGCCCCCCAAAATATCGCCAGAGGCAAATTTTTTATAATCTCCAGGATGAGCTTGGATCATCACCGGGTTTAATGTCTGAAATGTGTGATTGCAAAAAGTTATGAGCTAAATTTCGATCTACAAAAGGTCCGCGTACACCTTCACGTGTATATACAAACCATCCTTCCGTCATAACATGAAAATATCGATCCGGATTACCTCGATGGTTTTCTCCGGCACGTGGGGGTAAATCGTCTGATAAATCGTTCATTTTGCATTCCAATCGCTTAATTATTATTTCAATATAGAGATGATAGAACTTGTTCTCTCGAACGTCTGTCGGCAGATTCTGAAGTAAACGTAGGTTTTTCCCTACAGGGTTAAAAATATTCTGAATTATAAGGGTATGGATTTAAATCTATGGCGTAAGTTTATGAATTTAAAGGGATAATGGCGTCCTCGACAGGACTCGAACCTGTAATCTATCCCTTAGGAGGGGATGGCATTATCCAGTTATGCTACGAGGACCTATGGATAAGCCTGAATATTACCACCTTCACACGAAGGCTTCATGATTTTACGGTTAGCGCATTGATTACTAGTTAACGGCGCGTCGATGATTGCGGTCGAGCATGGCCACAATGCGTTCAAGGTGGGTTTGTTGGTTGGGTTGTATCTCAATGAATTGGCTACCAATCAGGGTATAACCTTTATCCGGATAGGATCGTACACTTCGAACCTGAATGTCGCAGGTGATTTCATTACGACCAGGTAAATTGATGGTGGCTGAATAGATCGCCTGTTCAGCCTGAAAATTGATCGAATCAGAATAATCTAGTCGCGAACAGAAGCCGCTGGCGGATATGTCGACAATGTCACCCATGACATGATGTTTCAGGGGAACGGGTAAAACGATGGCGAGTTTTTGATCGCCATTAACACTGGCTCGATAATGTCGCCGGCGTTGTTGGTAAAGCATATTTTTAGGTAAAGCCAGTCGGTAGGCGGCAATACTGTTAGTATTATCGATGCCGATAACCTTAGTCTGAAACTGCACGCGTACGCCTTGCAATCGACCATCAACGTTAATCCGGGTGCCTTTTTTAATTTTTTTATGACCAAATTTAGAATTGAGTTCATCCAGATAAAGTTCGTTAGTATCGTAATTTGCCTCGAGGATTATGCTGTTATATTCATCGGTGTCTTTGCCGATTTTTATTTTAACGAGTGAGCGGGCGGCTTGCAGTCGGCGTAACAGGTTTACCATGTGTGGTTGGTAAGAGATCGTTTGTTCGGACTTCAAGGTTTCAGGCATGCTAAATTAGACTTTACCGATTATGTTATGACTGGATTTATTTTCCTGCATCCCATTTTCAGAGTATTCATCCTGGCCACTAACGGTCCCACGTAATATGGAAATTGCATCCTGGGTAAAGCGTTGTTGATGGACCACCATGATGCCGTTAATCT
>CAMYMO010000252.1 GCA_947259425.1 uncultured Ectothiorhodospiraceae bacterium
CGAAAGCTGGCATGTAATACTCCGCTGTAGAGACGGCTTATCGCATCGCTCCCAAAACGATTAACATATTTTGAAAATAACAATTTATTGGCTTTAGTCAGATCGTTTTGGGTTAAATACGTTGCTATTAAGTTTGCATAGGCAATTTTATAGTTAGCATCAAGCTTTATCGCCTGTTCAAATGATTTCACGGCCAAACCAATCGAACGACTAAGTTGATTTTTATGGTTCAGCGCTTGTTTCTCAATATTATATTCATTACCCGTTTTCGTATCGAGATCGACGATTGGTTGATAAAATTGATGCAATGTTGGCCGCTCATTAATCATCACTGGATAATGATAAATATTCTTATGGTAACCATTTAATTCTACAAATTTTTGACGATTCATTAACGCTTCATTGAGGTGACATAACCCAACAAGAAGATGCGCTTGGGGATGAGAAAATTCCTGTATATATTTTTCCAGGTAACTTCTGGCAAGTTTATAATCTCCCCCGATATAGGCTTGTTGGGCAATATCATAAAGGATTTGATTTGCAACAACCTTATGTAATTTTGCACGTCGATTTAGGGTAAATTTTTCTGCGGCAGTGCAGGTTTTATCCGATATTTTTTTCAGGTCCTTGCAGGCCTGACTCCAATTTGCATTTAACCAATATCCAAAATACTTCTTGTCCCTCGCCATTTCGATATAGTCATAACCCAGGGTAGACATCATCATTAACGCATTTCGATTAGCCTGTTTCTCAACATTCGAGGTCTGATTGAACTCTTCCAGATCAGTAATTGATTCAACCTGTAACTCTTCAACAACCTGCTCTGAAGCGCCTGCAATCGAAAAATATTGACGGTGCCAGAATTGCTTATCTTGTAATAACGCAAGCTCATGCGCAATCACGTACGCTAATTTGTTACGGCCACTACGTCGATTGCCCTTGAAGGCATATTTTATAGCCGTCTCACTTAATAAAACGGTTCCATCAGGCAATGCCGCCGACCAGGGACCTTGGCGTGAATACACGACATAGAGCTTTGGCTTGATTCGTTTCGAAAATTTTGTATTGGCGTGCAACAGCTGATTGAATATGTCATGCGCTTGTTTGACATTACTATTATTGACTGGGGAGATTGTATATGGGTACCACAGCTCATCCGCCTGAACCGCATGGCTGGATATACTCACCCAGCAACTCAGGAGGAAGCCGAGTGAAATAATCAATTTTTGCATTTCGTGCCTCATTTAAATCGGCTTTATTTTTAATCTGACTTTACAGACAGATGCACCATGGTGATTCGTCACGTATTGTAGCGCAGATAACAGTAAATTAACCACATGGACTCCCGGTAAAAAACGATTACATAGATGATGATTACGATCGGTAATTAGTTTCGTTGTATTTATCTGCCCATATAAACATCAATCTGGCGCTGACGGCTATAAGCCCAACATCTTTAACAATATAGTGTTAGTTTTTTATATGAGCAAACCAGTCGGCTAGAATAAAGAACTGATCACTGGCGATAACGTTCGGAGTCGTTGCGATCTTTCTGTGTAGTAAGATATCAGCTTGGCATCAAGCGGTGTAATGCTTCGCTGCCAGGCTATTGTACAAAATCCCAAATGCCAGCCCAAGCGGGAATCATCCCAACCCACAAGTCGAACGTGATCAATAAATGCCTTATTAAATTTTACTAAAGCGGGTTCAGTTACCGGTACTCATAATTGATCTACAGAAAAATACTCCTCCCAGTCCGAGTGTAGTCATCGGTTACCTAACCAGTATTAGCACTTTGCATAGCAAGAGTCGCTAAAATAAGTTATTCCAAACCAGGTTATTCAGGAAACAAAGTCGATCATTTGCTTCGTTTTAATTTTCAGAAGATAACTGTCTTTCAAGCCCCAGCGCTCTATTTTCAAGTATATAGTGATCCCTTAACTATGAAAAAGCGCGCGGACACCCGCTATCCACTCTAATTCTGGTGTTGTCGGTAATACATTATTTTTAATGAGTAAAAAATACCGTTTTACTGTCGATTATATAAATTAGCAAGCTCTAATAAAGTCTCCCAAATCCGGCCTCAGGATCGCCCATATTTATAATCAGCATTACTGCTAAAACTTAAAGAGCTATTTCACCAGTTGATTACTAAAGTATTTTCAATTTAGCACCGATACTTAGTCCAGTTTAGAACTTTTGGCTCGTGCAGATGTGAAACAAACCTGCATAAGTTTTATCAACACTAATAAAGGAAAACTAAATGAAAAAACTATTCTCATACTTAATTGCTGCGCTATGTATCAATATCGCCCTATTAAATACCCTGCAGGCCGCGCAGGTCAAAGTCGGTGTCCAGGCACCCCGTGGTGCCCTTAAAGCGATGAAGCGTTGGGGAGATCTAGGTGAGTACTTAAAAACTTCGATTGGCGCTGACGTAAAGATTGTACCACTTAAGCCCAATGAGACGGTTGATGCCGTATCCAATGGTAAGGTTGATTATATGCTCGCTAATTATGCTCGCTAATCCGGTGTTAACCGTTGTTATGAAAAAGAAACTTAACAGCGTCCCCCTGGCCACCATGAAAAAGAAATCCGGCAGTCAATTTTCCGGAGTCATCATCTCCAAAAAAGGCAGCGGT
>CAMYMO010000253.1 GCA_947259425.1 uncultured Ectothiorhodospiraceae bacterium
CGCAATTGTTTGATCTAAGAAAATCAAGTTGCTCCTCTGTTTCAACGCCTTCGGCAATGACATCTAAGCCCATACTATGGGCCATCGCTATAATGGCCAATACTATTGAAGCATCATTAGCGTCACTGGCAAGATCACGCACAAAGGATTGATCGATCTTGAGCGTGTCGATGGGATAACGTTTTAAGTACGACAAGGAGGAATAGCCCGTACCAAAGTCGTCAATGGCAATGCGTATTCCCTGCTCATTTAATTGTTGCAAAATCCGCGTTACTTTTTCAGGATTCTGAATCATCACACCTTCGGTAATTTCCAGTTCCAACAATGAAGGTGTTAACTTGCTATCCATGAGTGCCTGTGTCACCACATTGGTCAGCGTCCCGTCAACGAATTGTCGACTCGATAAATTTACCGTCACGGGAACAACCGAAAGCCCCTGCTCTTGCCATTGTTGCAATTGTGCACAGGCCTCACGAATAACCCATTGACCGATCGAGACAATCAATCCCGTCTCTTCCGCAACCGCTATAAATTTATCCGGAGAGACAAGACCATATTCAGGATGATTCCAGCGTAATAACGCCTCTACTGCGGTAACTCGTTGGGTTTTCAGATCAACTTGCGGTTGGTAATATAAGATAAATTCGTCACGATCAAGAGCACGCCGCATATCTTGTTCCAAGGTGAGTCGTTGCTCAGCCCGCGCTGATAAATCTTCAGAATAAAATTGAAAGGTATTTCGTCCGATCTCCTTGGCACGATACATTGCGGTATCGGCATTTTTTAATAAATTCTGCGCATCGACAGCATCATTTGGAAACAAACTAATGCCGATACTGGTCGTTGCATAAAACTCATGCTCATCAATCGTGATCGGCTTTGTTAAAGCCTCCAGCATTTTTTCGGCAACCAACACCACATCATCCACACCATGAACATTTTCTACAATTACCGAAAATTCATCACCGCCTAACCTGGCGATTGTGTCTGAGCTGCGTATCTCTTTATTTAAACATTCCGCAATACGCTGCAGAAACCTATCGCCAGTATTGTGACCAAAGGTATCGTTAATATTTTTAAACCGATCCAGATCCATATAAAAAACAGCAACGGATTCATCATAGCGTTGCGCACGAATTAATGAACGTGCCAAGCGATCCATAAACAGCAATCGATTTGGTAAACCGGTTAATACATCATGGTGTGCGATAAATCGGAGTTGTGCCTGGGCTTGTACATGCTCTGTTATATCATAATTTATCCCGGTCATTCTGAGTGCTTCACCGCTAGCATCACGAGTGACCTGCCCATCTGATTTGATATGACGCACCGTACCATCCGGCCAACATACTCGAAACTCTATTGAGAACGGCGTTTTACCTGCAAGCGCATCACCTACCGATTGTTCGGCATAAGCACGATCATCCGGGTGCACGCCAGCAACCCAGGCTTCATAGGCACCGCTAAAATCTTGTTTCTTCACCCCGTATAGTTCAAACATACGGTCATCCCAGCTCAGTTCATTCGTCTGTATATTCCAATCCCAAATTCCAAGCTTAGCGGCACGAGTCGCAATTTCTAACCGTTCCGCCAAGGCCACAACTTCGAGTTCGGCCTGTTTGTGTTCGGTTACATCGTATAAAATAATTAAATGGTTTCCCTTGTAGGCTTTGCTGAGCAAAGCAACACTTGCCATCACAAATCGCGTCGAACCATCCTTACAGCAGATCTTAATTTCAAAAGGCTCAAATGAACCAGACTCTTTAATCGCCATCGCCGTGTGCGTTTGCCAGGTATTAGCGACCCACTTGCTGTATTCTTCATCAGGATAGGCTTTTGGCCACCAATCAGATAAAGTAGGAATGTCCTTTAAATCGTAACCAAAGGAATTCACAAAGGCTGGATTCAGGTAGGTAATATTTCCCTGCTCGTCATTGAGTGCGTAGGGTACCGGTGAGGCGTCAATAATATTTCGAAAATGCGCTTCACTTTTTCTCAATGCCTCCAAGGCATGATATCGCTCGGTAATATCAATCCCGGAACTTATCGTACCGGTAATATGTCCGCTAGCATTTTTAGATAACGCGTTATGCCAGGCAATGCATCGACGCTCTCCTTGTTTGGTTAGAATTTCATTCTCAAAGTATTCGACGTTATCGATGTTACCTTGCATCAGTTGCTGATATGTTTCGAAAACTTTTTCATAATCGTCTTGAGGCAAACAAACATTAAACCAGTTTTTACCAATGAGTTCCCCAGGTTCGTAACCCAGAACTTCATAACCTTTACCACCAATCATGGTAATTCTGGCCTGATCATCCAGCTCGACCAGGATAACCTCTGCTAAATCAAGATATCGGTTTGTATTTTCGATTTGTTGACGTAAAGCAGCCTCGTCTCGAGCCGAGCCGTGTTCGAGCTTATTTATTTTAGATTTTTTATTATCCATTTTGTGCGCTTGCAGCGACTAATCAATATCTTGCCGTACACATTTGATCGAAGTTAATCGATTGATATTTTTGAATTTTGTAAATATATTTGGCTAAGTCGAGAGCTCAAATCAATAATTAACCCAACCAGGTTGTTGAACCAGCACAATACGTTTTAACTATCGGCCTGATGCCCAGGAACGTGAGAATTCATTACTCCAACTCAGGATTAAATTGCCTACAAAACAACCAATTCGTCGGCAATATCAGTAAACCAGACAATGGCTTGCGAATATATGGCGAACATTAACTTAGCGTTATGGGGAACCAGGCTTCAGCTGGCTTTGATCAACTGTCAGCACCTACCAACCAAAGATAACCCCTTCAAGCAGCAAATTGTGACCAAGGTATTCACTGGTTGTCGCACTTTGGAATTTTTTGGCCTTACCACCAAAGCGTCGCAACAAACCAGAGCTCGCCTTAATACCATCGCCAAACGTGAAGGACTGGACAATTAAATTTTTCTGACGATCCGACAACCTTTTACTCACGGATATCCCCTGGTTTGGTAAAGGTTTCGAACGATAGATGATCTTTACATTATCGCGTGTTGACTCTGCTAACTTCTTTTTATAAAACGCATCACGAAAAACAGCAGCTCGACAATCACCATTTAGAAAAGCTTTTTCTACGGCACGCATACCACCTTTGATACCCTTTATAACAGGCTGTTGTACTGGATTTTGGTAAGCGGCAATGATAGATAAAGTGGATAGATTCGGTGGAGAAATACCGCAAATCTTCTTGGCCACCAAATCTTTTGTACTCAAGATTTCGTTATCGGTTTTACCCGAGACCAAAAAGAATCCCAATTTTCCGGGTAACTTCACCAACACTTCATGATCAACATGGGCCATACGCCATGAAATAAAATGTGGCCCGTCAAATACGATATCATATTTATCATTTCGCATTTCACGCTGGTAGTTGAGCCAGTTTTTCGGATGCTCATACACCACTTTTTGACCAAGCAATTTGGTTAAATGGGTTGCAATTGGCCCATACAATTTTTGTCCCGCTTCAGGTTTTTCACGAGGGGGGGAGGTAAAAATAAGATCTTTAGCGACCACACTTTGGATCAATAATAAGAGACCAATCGAAAGGCACCATTTCAGCAGATGGCTTGCTATCATTCCAAAACTCCTCAGGTTTAACGCCATTTATTATCTTATTGTTTCAATATATCGTCCTTAAATAACATTCCTTTAACTAAGGTATTATCATTACCTTTTCACGCCTGTGAATCAATAGCATAGCTCAATTTTATGAGTGACTCGAGCCATTAAAATGGCAAATATCGTCAAAATCTAAGATTTTGATTGCAATTAGCCAGCGAGGCGCTAAGTTAAGTAACAGTGTAGAGTAATCATAAAGTCAGCCCAATAACCGATGTTCAAAGCCGTTCGAAGTCAAAATAACCGCCACTCAACAATTGAACAGGGCTCGCTCGGGCAATTAGCCATCCCAACGGACATCGCACGTCGTTCTCGCCCCTATTTTAAGAACAAACAAATACAATTATGGGCCGCCGAGTTACCGATTGGTAATACCAGCGTGGCAGCCCATCAAATGCTGGAAAAACTCAAGTCACTTAATGCTTGCCGTTATCCGTATAAAGAACGCCTGCAATTACACAATACGCTCCGTCCCGTTTTAGATGAATTACTACATGCTATGCGCCAGCCATTGCGCCAGGCAAACATACCGCTCGATCAACAACAACTTTATCGAAGTGCACTGCTGCAGGAACTACTTGAACAAATGGCTCTGGGTTACAAGCTTGTCGTCAGTGAGTTATCGAGCCTTGCCAGACTGAAAGAATTCGATAGCTTTTTATTAACTGAAAGCATTTACATGGCCATTCTTTACCTGAGTCAACGTTTGGTTGATGCTTATGGTTTGTACGCACCTGAACCTGCTCATGTCTGGTCTGATTTAAACCGACTCTATCAATTTGCTGAAGCCAATAACCTCCATGCCTTGCAGGTAGACGACCCCTTTCCGAACACACCGCTGCCGGTAAAACTCACCGTTGATTTCGCCTACAAACGCGTCTTGCTTTTGTCGATCGCAGAACCCTATCATTTAATGCAACATGAAGCCGATGATATGTTTCGCCTGATCTCCTCATCGGTAGAAAGCTGCCATTTTGAATCCTTCACCGAGATTGTTACGAACGGTGAATATGTTATCGATCTTGATGCCGATCTCGGGCCAAAATTTATTGTCGATGAAAAAAATTGGCAGGCTAACCTGCCCCGGCTAATCGATATTTCTGCGGTAAAACTGCAATTAAATGTCCACTTACAACGATTGTTATCTTCAAGTTTACACAATGCTGAATTTGATACGGTGTCTTTGGTAGAGCGACAACAAAGAGATATGTTGCTACGCCTCGCGGATGCCTGGAATGCCTCGCTGGTACGTAAAACAGCACGTTTTGCTTTGGCCGCACAAGTAGAGCTCACCTCAGGCCTCAATGCAGGTCATTACTATATTTCTGAACAACGCCAATTCACTCCCGAAATGGACGAACTTCGATTAGCCAGTAACTTTGATGATCGATTATTAAAAGACAAGAGTAATACCGTCCTCGCGACAGCACATAGAGAGGCATTACAAAAAGATCTACGTCATGAAAACCAGCACTATCAACTTAATCCCTGGTCTCAACACAATGTCAGCCCAATTGGCATTGCCTTAAACTGTGAACAAGCAGGTCATGATATCGATGTTCGGGTTGGTGAATTGGTCACTTACCGCATGGCTGATAAAAATAATCAACGTTGGCAGGTTGGGGTTATTCGCTGGTTAAAACATGAGTTTAAAGAAAATACTGAAGGCAAAGTTAATGTTGGCATAATGAACATTGCCAATGCCGCTTTACCCGTCGGCACAAAGGCGATAAAAGGCCTGGGCAGCGGCACCGATTATTTCCGGAGCCTGCTCGTACCCAAACAGATATCGATAAATCAAACTCGCAGTTTGATCGTACCGGCCTTACTTTATGATGTCGGCACAGTAATTGCGGTAAATATGAAACAAAAAATATTTTATGCCAAGCTTACTCGCATGCTAATTTCAACTCGCTCATTCACCCAATTCGATTTCGAAGTTATCCAAAGACCGATAGACTTTAATTTTTAATTCAATCCATCCACTTTAAGCAAAGCCCTCAACTGGCTTGCATAAAAAAATGCCTGCTCACGCATATCCTGCTGCCCCACATTTAACGCACGTAATGCTTTATCAGTAAGTGCCTTGTCCTTGGTTAATAATGAAAATTGATAGGTCGTCTCAATTAATACCGAACTGGGTGATGGTAACGGACTATCACTCACGATGGTCTGACCAGAACCATATTTCAAAAGCATGTTTTCAGCCAGTATCCAACCCTGCGGACCATAGAATCGCTGCCAGGCTTGCTGCAATACCATTTCGAGCCATTCGCGATCTTCATCTCTTTTTTCCAGTTGCCACCAGGCCAATAAGGCCTGCGCAGTAAAAGCATAATCTTCTAATGTTCCACTACCTAAACTAGCTCCTCGACTATAGGCCCGTTGTAATTCTTTTTTTTCTGAATCCCAAAGCCTGGAGCGAAAATACTCAACCAGGTTTGCCGCCTTCTTTTTGTATTGCAGGTTGTATTTTGCCCCGGAAATAAAGGCACTTAAGCTGAGCGCATTCCAGGCTGTTAATATCTTTTCGTCTTTTGGGAGAACTCGGTTCGCCCGAACCTTTAACAACTTTTTCCTTACCGTCATTAATTGCGCATTGACATCATCATTTGAGCGCTTGAGTTCTTTTGCCAGTTCAGCGACATTCATCACCTCAGCAAAATGGTGCCCACCTTCAAGTTCAGCGACGCCAGACAACCCCCAATACAAACTAATTATTTTGATTTCCTGCTTGTTGAGGATTTGTTTTAGTTGTTCATTTGTCCATAAATAATAGCCGCCTTCAACTCCCTGATCATCCACAGCGGATAAACTGGCTGCGAAAGCCGGTGAGGCTGTAGCCAGGTCATTTACGATAAAATCCAGGGTCTGGTCTGCAATCTTTCTATAGTTTTTATTCTCAAATATATCTGCCGCGCGATAATACAAACTAGCCAGTAAGGCGTTGTCATATAACATTTTTTCAAAATGCGGGATCTGCCAACCTGGGTCTACCGCATAACGATAAAATCCGCCACCAAGTTGATCACGTAAGCCCTGGCTCGCCATTTTATTCAGACTTAAAATTAAAAAATCTCTAATCTGTTTGTTGACCTCAGTTTTAGAAGCGGACTTTGATTTACTATGATCATATAACTCAAGCAGGGTCATTAACTTTGGTACATTGGGAAACTTGTTTTGTTCACCAAAGCCGCCTTGCAACTCATCGGCACTGCTCAGACTTTGATAAATAAATATCTTATTTAATTCATCGACCCACTGTTTAGAAATTTTACTAGACGTCGACACCTCCGCGGTCGACAGTTCTGCACTTGCAGCCTGGGCCATATTAATCAATTCATTTTTATCTTTTAGCCACTGTTGATTTAATATGTTCAAGACCTTTAAAAAATTTTCTGGTGGTACGTACGTCATCCCAACCAAGGGATAACCGTCGGGCGTGATAAATACATTTAACGGCCATCCGGAATGTCCCTGGGTACGCTCGGTAAAATCAATCAACAGCGCATCTAATGCGGAATTTAATTCCCGATCGACTTTAACCGGAATAAAGTTGGCATTTAATAATTTGGCAATCTCATCATTTTGATAAGACTCTCGTTGCATCACGTGGCACCAATGACATGAAAAGTAACCACTCGAGACAAAAATTAATTTATTTTGTTGTTGGGCCTGTTTTAATGTTTTGCTATTCCACTCTTGCCAGCGAACCGGATCACGCCCATGCATGTCCAAATAAGGAGAAGCATGTTGGTATAACGCATTTTTAGCAGCGCTACCGGTCGCCGCACTGTCTGCAGAGATATTTTTAGCACTTACGGCTTGTGCATACAGACCCGTCATTATGATGAGTAAGAACAAATGAAAAAACTCAGACTTTCGGTTAAACGACATCATCAACACAATCGGACCATCCTTTCTATACTGTAATATTTATTGTTCAATACTCAGAGTCAATCGAGACTATATTAGTTCCATGAATAGCTGTCGAAACCCATGGGTAATTTCCTTAATTTATGACCCTAGCCGAATAAACCTTCGATAAATGAAATTATTCCAAAATAATTTGCTCAATTCGGGAATAAATGGACTCTATATCTGTTTAATAGCGTAGGCCCGTTAAAGTCATACAAAATGAGTAAAAACAACCCAAATAACAAGCTGTTCCAGGAGACGATTTTAGTCCATCTTGATTCGGCTTATAACTATGCGCGCTGGCTTTGTCGAGATGCGCATGACGCTGAAGATTTGACCCAAGAGGCCTTTACCCGTGCGTTCACAGCGTTCAAAAGCTTTAAACACGCTAACCCAAAGTCATGGTTACTGACAATAGTACGACATACCTTTTTAAACCTGAAACAAAAAGAACAACGACAGGGGGATGTAATTTATCTTGATGCAACGTTCCAGCATGAGAATATTCTGAATGAATTAAGTGACCCGGTTACCCCTGAGAAAAATCTCCTCCGCCAACATGAATCTGAATTGATTCATAAGGCGATTAATGAACTCACTACAGAATTTCGTGAAATTATTGTATTAAGAGAGCTGGAAGGGTTTAGTTATAATGAAATTGCTTTAATTACTGACTGTGCTTTAGGTACGGTCATGTCACGACTTTCACGCGCTCGTAATCAATTAAAATCAATACTTACATCCGTGACGGGTAAGTCAGAGCACTCGGAGAACAAAGCATGAACTGTGCTGAAGCAAACAAACTAATTAACGCCTACTTGGATCTGCAATTAGATGCGGCGCATGCTGTAAAAGTGGAACAACATATCGATAATTGCACTAAGTGCATGGCATCGTATCATGAGCTCTCCAACTTACAAGCAAAACTAAAAAGTCATATGGCTTTTTACCCGGCCCCTGACACGCTGAAAAAGCAAATCTTAACCAAGTTTAAGACCCAACCAGCCATGACCAGACTCAATTCTGATACGACTTCCTTATCTAACAAATCTCGAGTCAGACAAAGTATCGCCATTGCAGCAAGCTTAGTCATTGGTTTTATTGTCGTGTTTAGCTACCAACAACATCGTAGCGAAGAAGCTTTCATTAGTGAAGTCTTATCCAGTCATATCCGCGCGATTTCAGCTAACCGTTATGCCGACATAAAAAGCTCTGCAACAAATACTATTATTCCCTGGTTCACCCAGAAAATTAACTTTTCACCAAAAATATTTAATTTTTCTGAACAGGGATATGAATTAGCCGGTGGCCGACTCGATTCGTTCCAGCATCAACCGATCGCTGCAATTACCTACAAAAATAAAAATAGCCTTATTAACGTTTACACATGGCCTTCACCCGAAATCGACGATGCACCACAGGAATCACATAATAAACAAGGCTACTACCTTTTATATTGGTGTCAAAATAATATGAATTACTGGATTGTCTCAGATGGAGAAAACAAAAAGGTTGATCAATTGGCCAAGCTAATTCGTGAACGTTTATCCCGATCTAAATAAATTCCGGTTCGCTAAGATCATCTTTTATTTTAAAATAGTTATTTAATTCCTGATAGAAAAACGACTCCCAGATAAGATCCGGTTGCCAAAACTCATGAATCATATTCCAGCCATCGAGCTGCGATACTTGTTCAGACATAATCAAATAGAGAACCGAAAAAACGGATGACCGCTGGTTATTTTCACAATGTACCAGGATTTTTTTATTTTGTTGTAGATTCATACTGTTTAGGAAACGTAAAAAATCGCGACTTTGCGGTTTTTTAAAATTGATCGGGATCGAAATATAATTCATGCCCAGTTGTTTTGCCCACAAGTCCTCATCGGCAAGTGAATATTCTTGGCCATTTAAACCTAAATTAACTATCGTTTGATAACCAGCATCGGCCAGGAATTCTAACTCAGAAAGTTTTGGTTGACCTGAGATGGCCAGTTTTGGGGTCAATTCCCAGAAATTATCTATAGTCTCAATACTTTTCATTTTTAATGTCTCTTAACAAAGACAATAATCAATCCAACATCTTGGCAAACCATCTACTGATGTCATCAATTTGATCTGGACAAACGCTATGCTCCATCGGGTAAGTTTTCCATTGCACCGACCAGCCTAATTCAAATAAGGCCTGTTTTGATATCTTTGCTAACTTGATCGGGACGATTGGATCATAATCACCATGCATCATCATAATCGGTATATCCTGATTCTCAGTACTGCGTTCAGCAGCCAAACGACCACTTAACGGCAGGTAGGTTGATAATGCAAGAATACCCGCCAGTGATTGTGAAAATCTTAGTGCGGTCTGCAACGCCATCGCTCCGCCCTGGGAAAAACCTGCCAGGATTATATTTTTTGCCGGGACACCGGAGGCAATTTCATGCTCAAGCAAGGCAACAATTTTCTTTTCAGTTTCTCGTATGCCCTGCTCATCCTCTTCAGCATATTCACTTATTTCTAATATATCGTACCAGGCTGGCATCACATGGCCGGCATTGATGGACACGGGCTTATTTGGCGCATGTGGGAAAATAAAGCGCGTCTTTGATTTATTTGGGAAATTCAGTTCTGCCGCGATGGGTTCAAAGTCATGGCCATCGGCACCCAGACCATGCAACCAGATAACAGAATATTCAGGTTTATCAGAACCTGATATCACGGTCGGTAATAAATCGAGGGAACTCATACCAATAACTCGATCGGCTCTCCTGCCTGCTCAGTAAAATATTGACTCAGGGCTTTAAACAGTTCAGTACCATCATCGTCCTTCACCCAGCTAGCGGTTTCTTGATCAAAATCAAAATGAAAACCACCACTTTTCGTTGCAACCCATATCTGTTTTAACGGTGTCTGACGATTAATAATGATCTTGGTATTGTTTTCAAAGGTGACGGTAAAGATTCCTCCCGCGGTTTCATAATCCAAATCGGTCTCTAGCTCATCGAGTTGTTCTTCAATGTGCTCAATAACGTCATCCACATGCTGGTTAAACTCTGACTCATCCATTTTCAACTGCCCTGATTTATAAGCGCAGCAGTTTAGCAAATATTTTCATCTTCGTCGCTTTGGGCTTAATCGAAAGAATGTATCGAAATTGTCGAGAGTGTACCTGGCTCACAATCGTCGCGCTCTGGCGTAACCAGCAGGGAAGGTGAGACCGGAACAGTCGAGAAACTGGCCTGGGCCATGTAGGGAATGCAATAGGATTGTCGGGAACAATCCTTGCCCATGTGCTCGTCGCTCTCGGGCGTAACCGCCAGGGAGGGTGGGAATGCAAAAAGATTGTCTGGAACAATCTTTGCCCTGCCCTTCGCGACATAAGCACTTGACCTACAGGGAGAAGGTGAGACCGGAACGGTCGAGAAGCTGGCCTGGGCCAAGTAGGGAATGCAATAGGATTGTCGGGAACAATCCTTGCCCATGTGCTAAAAAAAAACGGGGCTAGAAAGCCCCGTTTTTATTGGTCAGGTAAATAACTGCTTATTTAACTTTCGTTGTCGCAGAATCTTTACCGCCCTTATTGTCAACCCAGCTCAGCTCAATGGCGTCGCCGGCTTTCGCACCCGTGAGTACGACCGAGACATAAGGATTTTTAGAGACCGCAGGTCCCCAATGCGCTGACATTACTTGAGTCCCATTATGCTTACAGGTGACTTCTTGAATGAAATGCGCCGGGATCTTCTTGCCGGTTTTCTTGTTTTTACGTAACCCGGTTTCCATCGGGTGTGTAATAAGCGCTTTAACCGTGGTTTCAGAACCTTTGGCTTTGGCGCGGATTCGAATTGATTTTGCCATGATATTCTCTCCTAATTAACCGCCACAGCCACCGATGGTGACTTTCACGTTTTTACGCGCACTATAGCGCTTACCACCCGCTTCCACGATCGCAATCACGTCTGAGGTTTTACCCATCTTGATGCGTGTCGAAACGAACCCTTTGGTGCCTTTGTCCAACATGAAGCTGGCCGCCAATGGCGCCCCGTTCTTCTCGGCAATGATCGCGATCTTGGACGTGCCACCAATACTGGTGTTCACCGAAACCGGGACCACCGCACCGTTTTCCGCAATATCCGGCGCCTTGATTTTGATGTCGCTCGAAGCCGTATTATCGGCTGAACCGAACAGACCGCTCATCGCATCCTGGACGCTCTTCGCCGTAAAGGCCCCTTCCGGCCAAGCGGCTAAGACGCTGCGTGGGCTTAACAAACCAGCGCCAACGGCTACGGCCACGGCTCCGCCTGCTAAGCTTCCTTGTAAAAATTTTCTGCGTTGCATAAGTGATTCTCCTAATGGTTTTACACCTTATTCACCCTTCTCTATCGCAAAATACAGGCCAAGATGTAAATTTAAATAAAACAATGAGTTAGATGATATTTTCGGTCGCGATTCATGCATTTTGCACGATTCAAATTGCAATTTAATTATTCATATTTAAAGTATGGTCTTTTGGTTGATTAG
>CAMYMO010000254.1 GCA_947259425.1 uncultured Ectothiorhodospiraceae bacterium
TTATTTGCAATGGCATTGCAGCTGCGCAACGTATGTTGGAAACAGAAACATGGCGAGATGAGTATGTTGCCATTGAGGTGATGGCCTGTGTAGGTGGCTGCTTGGGTGGCGGTGGCGAACTCAAGTCGATGGACCCATTGGTGCTGGATAAACGCATGCAAGCCATTTATAACGTCGATAAAAATACACCACGACGTCGTTCTTATGAAAACCAGAATATTCAAATGTTATATGCGTCCGAATTGAATGAACCTAATTCCCCTCAAGCACGAATTTTACTGCACACAGGTTATGCGGTACGAAATTCCAAACGATTGCTTTTCATGCGCTTTCTAGATTGTGTCGACCGGCGAGATGGCAATGCAGCCGCTAAGCTGTTTCATTCGGATGCGTTATGGTCAACTGCTTCACCTTTTGGTGATATTCATGGTGTGTCTAATATAAAAACATTAATCAATACACAATTACCAGCGTGCAAGTATGGTCCTGTCTATGCTCGACATCGAATGGAATCCCCCGCAGATATTGATGATCTCACGGTCATTACACCTACAGGCGAACGATGCCGATTTGGCCTGGAACTAGATACCTTGCATGAAGGCAGTCACTCCAGGACGGTGATCAATAAACTTGTGCGGGAAATACTGAAATAAACCTGAGTCCCCTTTAGAGAAAGCTGTAATTATTCGAACGAAAACCAGTTAAGTCAATTCTACGTAATGTACATTCCTTCATCATTTTGCTCGATAACTATCATTAAATAGGAGAGTAACTGGTCAGACGTCATGGATAGATTTTAATTTCATCAGGTTAACTGAGCATACCCCTAATCATTGCTATTGATTTAAATTGAAATTAGCGGATGTAATTGTCTGAATTATGTTAGAAAATAAGACTTAATTCAGGTAGGTGGTAATCTTAATGGCAACAGCGGCAATCTGGCTTAGTTTTGCATTTATCCTTGGTCTTTTCATGCGCCAGGTCGGTCTCCCGCCACTGGTCGGATATCTCGCGGCGGGTTTTCTGCTTAGTTTTTTTGGATATGAAAGCAATGAAATCCTCGAGGAAATTTCACATGCCGGGGTTTTATTATTGCTGTTTAGCGTCGGATTGAAACTTCGTTTGAGCACTTTGATCCGCAGGGAAATTTTAGCCAGTTCCATTTTGCACATGCTAATTACGATTGGCCTGGTTTATACCATCCTTATGATCGCGTTCAGCCTGGAACGTCAGGTTGCGCTCATAATTGCGATTGCGCTCTCGTTTTCGAGCACGGTGGTTGCCGCGAAGGTGCTGGAAGGAAAACGAGAGTTACGTGCCTTTCATGGACGCGTTGCTATTGGCATATTGATTATGCAGGATTTAGTTGCTGTGGCGGTCCTGAGCATTGGTAATGGGGTTGCCCCCTCTCCCTGGGCATTTGTTTTATTTGGATTATTATTTATTCGTCCCATTTTACTTCGCTTACTAAATATTACCGGCCATGGTGAGCTGATCGTTCTGTATGGTTTGTTACTCGCCCTGGTCATCGGCGGAGCCAGTTTTGAATATTTCGGACTCAGTTCTGAACTGGGTGCATTGTTATTAGGCGTCATGATTGCCAGCCACAAACGCGCCGTTGAGTTATCGGATTCTCTGTGGAGCCTAAAAGAAGTCCTACTGGTGGGATTCTTTCTGCAAATCGGTTTGTTAGGTCACCCCGATATCAACATGCTACAGCAGGCATTTATTATCAATTTTCTGGTACCCCTTAAGGCGCTGCTATTTTTCTTTATTCTACTTTTATTCAGATTGCGCGCACGAAGCTCATTTCTCGCCGGTCTGAGCCTTGCAACCTATAGTGAATTCGGACTTATTGTCGCCAGTATGGGGGTACAGCAGGGCTGGCTCACTCAGGAGTGGCTTGTATTGCTGGCTGTTTCGGTTGCCCTTTCGTTCGCGGTAGCCGCGCCATTGAATCGATATGCACATGAAATTTATGAATGGCTTGAGAAATTTCTACTTCGATTTGAATCTCGTAAACGCCACCCCGATGATGAACCGATTAATATTGGCAATTCCCACGTCATGGTAATGGGAATGGGTCGTATTGGTACGGGTGCCTATGAATATCTATCACAAAAAATGGAACGTGTGATTGGGTTGGATTCGGATCCTATTAAGGTTGAACTACATCGCAAAGAGGGGCGACGCGTTTTGTATGCCGATGCGGAGGATCCGGGCTTTTGGAGCAACCTTAATATTGAAGGTGTGCATACCGTATTACTAGCAATGCCAGAGCTGTCCGCAAAAATTATCGCCGCGCGTCAATTACGCAAACTTGGATTTAGGGGGGCCATCTCAACCACTATTGTGTTTGATGATGAGATGGAACAACTTAAGGCGGCCGGGGCCGATTACATATTTAATTATTATGATGGTATCGGTGCTAGTTTTGCGCAAAATGCGCTTGGACATAAGAGCTGACTATGGCAGAGTGTCATGCTATCTAGCCACTTAGTATACTATTAGTTCTTTATAACGATTTAATTAAGGTAGGCAGCATGGATAATCAATTACCGTCGATGTTCTTACTTCTGATGGTGCTAACGTGGTTGCCAGGTTGTACAACACCGGTACCATC
>CAMYMO010000255.1 GCA_947259425.1 uncultured Ectothiorhodospiraceae bacterium
ACGATTCAAATTGCAATTTAATTATTTATATTTTAAGTATGGTTTTTTAGTTGATTAGCATGAGCCAGTATCCGGTAGCAGAGAAATCAAACCACCGTATTCAATCAACTTGCCGACCATGGGCAATGAGATTTTTACATAGAAATTATAGTCACCGGATTGATCGGATTCCCAGGCAACCAAGCTGGGGGCCAACCATGTAGGCATCCTGATCCCCCACAGGCTAACTCGTTTTAATTGATAATTAACCGCGCCTGTTGCAGTAACCTGCAACTTTAAGCAAAGTTTTAAAGGCCCCAAATGCTCAATCAAATAGTCACCTTGTTCTTGAAAGTGGCTTTGCATTTCATGCCCATCAAATGAGCGATGCCAGCGCATGCCATGCGGCTCATGATATCCATCAACCACTAGCGCTACCGACTCACTGGCCGCTGGCATATTTAAGATACGAGACAAAATGCGTGCGATGAAATTTCCATGACGAACAAACACCTCCCCTTGCAAACGGATCGTGCCGGTATGGGCTTGCTGGATGAGTGGCGAAAGAGCAACGAACTGCTCCCCGAGATGGCGTTGGAATGCATTCATAATAAGAAATTAGTAAGGCCAGCTTAAACTGCCCTTGCCTTTAAACTAATTTAGTTTACAGCTATAAGTCTGTCCAGATAACAGATAGTCACCCCGTTGGTAGCGACCATTATCTTCTTTCTGATTGAAAGTCTCTTTCTCAAATACAAGAGTATTAACTTCATCTTCCACAGAGTATCGTTTTGCTAACGAATTCAAACAAGTTCGAGCTGGGCCCCAGTTTGTATCAGAGCACTCAAATGGAGAAATCGATTTGCATTTTTCCTTGGTACCACACTTTTTAGCGTACTCATCTGATAAATAACGAACCTTCTGAGGTCTTGATGGCTTGTAATTCTGATAACGCATACCAAACTCGGTGAATTTATTGCTACAATTATAGGCTTGCGCCAGGACTAATACCTTCCCCGCATAACCATAATACAGTTTTTTCTCGTGAACTATAATCGTATCTCCACCGAGTTTAACCGTGTCATTTCTTAAATGCCCTAAACACTCGTTCTCAGTTATACCCCCACAGTTTAAATTGCGGATAAACTCACATTGATCTTCAATTTTGCACCACTTATTAGAATCTGATTTAAGAACCTCTACTTTGGGAGCTAATGAAAGCACTTCCTGTCTAAGAGCTTTATATTCAGGAGATGCACAACTTACAAAAACAAACATCGCCACTAACAAAATTAGATTTCTCATCTGATATCCCCTATTAACTTTACTTACTTTAAATAATTATTTAGATCTTTATCCGGATACTGGTTGTTATAAGCAGTAATGTATTCCTGAGCCAATGAATCTTTACCTTCACTTTGCAGCGCAGTCACTGTGTTAACCCATTGGTTGCGGCTCCATTTACGCAATTCACTATGCGGGGGGATTGATCGAGTTTCTACTCGCACCATACGAAACTTCTGCCCGGGTCGACTCACCCGCGTAATACGATTAGTAGAGCTTTTCTCAGAGGTCACCGTCGTGACTTGACTGGGTGATGATGTTTTCGACTTAGGCTTTTTGGCTACTTTGGTTGGTGATTTAACAATGACAGCCTCTTGCTCCGCCGACTTGCCCCGTTCAACAGCTGACTTTTTTTCAACTAACGCTTTATTTTCCTCGACCACATTGACCTGTTTTGATAAATCGGTATTGCTGGACCCTGAGGTAAACATAATAACAAGACCAACAACAATGGAAACAACGATTAAGCTTGAAATAAGTGCCTTGCTCTTCATACTCTTCCTCCTGATTGAGTGATCTAGCCTAAGTGTTCTACTCTAATTTTTTATTCTAGACCTACGAATTGAGGAACACCTCAACTCTTGAAGCAATCCATAACCGCAAATATTAACAAAAACTTCACAACATATATACGCATAATCGAGTTTTACATTAGTGCTCAACTTATGATTTGATAGCTTAAAAAAGCTGAACAAAATAATGCGCCCAGGACCGGAACTAATATAGGGATACTAAAATCAGCGGTTTGTTTAGTTTTCAGTTTTAAACGCCATAAGGCAAGATTGATCATTATAAAGATAGAAAGCGTAATAAAACTGGTTAATTTCGCCAGACTTAATATCGGTAACACAAGTGCCAGGACTAAAACGATTATGCTGACAAACAGTGTCGCATGAATCGGTGTGTGAGTTGTCTTGTTCACGCGTGAGAATACTTTAGGAATCCAGTTCCGATTACTCATCCCATATAAAACTCGCGACGCCATCACTAACTGCACCAAGGCGCCATTAATGATTGAGATAATACTGATCGAGGAAATAAAATAAGCCTCTGATCCTGTTTTGACCTGGTAAATTAAGGCTAAGGGTGCATCACTTTTTGCCAGTTCCGCAGGGGTAACAGCAATGACTCCGACTAACGAAATCGTTATATAAAACAAGGTCGTGACAACCAGGGCCGTAATAATTGCCCGCGGCATTGTCTTCGCCGGAGTTTTCACTTCCTCGGCAATATTAACCATATCTTCAAAGCCAATAAACGCATAAAAAGCAACAAATGCGCCCAATAAAACTCCAGCCCAAATCATTGACTCATTCAGGGAAATTATCTGTGGAAGCACATCAGGTATTTGTTGAAAACTGTCTCTGGCGACCCAGGCGATGATTAATAATCCAAGAATCTCAACCACGGTCATAATGCTCGCAATCAACACGGACTGACCAATCCCCCAAATCACGACCAGCGTCATGCAAACTACGGTTACGATAATAATAAGCCAGGCCGGAAAATCAACAAACTCATGTAAATAGCCAATCAAACCCGTTAATAAGGTCGCGGTTGAAGTCATACCAATACTAACGATTAAGAACCCAACCACAATCGATAAATAGCGCCAATGAAACGCCTCTTCGATATAAATCGCCTCACCCGCACTTTTTGGGTAACGTACCGATAATTCGGCATACGAAAACGCGGTTAATCCGGCCAAAATGGCTGCAACCAGAAAGGCAATTGGCGTTTGCATTCCCGCATAACCTGCTACTTTTCCGATTAATACATAGATACCCGCACCAAGAATGGTTCCGATGCCATAAAACGTTAATAATGGTAAATTGACTTTACGAACCAGACTGGCTTGTTGGTCGTTATTCATTGGAATCAATCTCGTTTAACAACATCACTTGCGACTCCTGTAAACTAAAAAATTAGTTTTCCCTGGTTTCGTCTTCTTTGTAACTTTGTAGTTTTCGCCATAAGGTTGACTTGTTTATGTCCAAGGTCTCAGAGGTTTTTTCACGATTATCATTATAAAGTTGAAGTAGTTTGAGAATATATCGACGCTCCAACTCGGCTAAGGTCGGCAAGTCTGAATCTATGCCTTCATTCGATAACCCTACTGGTTTAAGTTCGCTTAACTCTGAGACCGACATATGCCGTCCATCAGCTAAGGCAATATGGCGTTCGACCAGATTTTGTAATTCTCGAATATTGCCCGGCCAACTATGGTTGATCATTTTGGTCATTGATTTTGCATCAAAGCCAATAATATCGCGATGATATTGTAAATTAAACGCGTCGATAAAATGTTGTACCAGATGCGGTATATCTTCCCGGCGCTCACGCAGTGCCGGCATTCGAATTTTCACGACATTAAGCCGATGATACAGATCATGCCGAAAGGTACCTTCAATTGAACGGGCTTCCAGATCCTGATTGGTCGCAACAATAAATCGAACATCAATTTTAATCGGTTTGACACCACCGACCCGGGTAACCTGCTGCTCTTGTACGACTCGCAATAGTTTTATCTGCATCGCATCCGAAATATTACCTATTTCATCTAAAAAGACCGTGCCACCCGATGCGGTTTCCAACAGGCCAGCCTTGGAACTAACCGCGCCCGTAAAGGCACCTTTTTCATGTCCAAATAACTCACTTTCAAGCAAGGTATCCGTTAAAGCGCCACAATCGATCACAACAAAAGGTTTATCCGCATTTTGACCTTGCATGTGTATTGCTCGTGCGGCCAATTCTTTACCCGTCCCTGACTCACCTTCGATGATAACGTTACAACGTACATCACTTATTTTTTCAATAATCGAATAAACTTCCTGGATCGCAGGAGCCCGGCCTATCATGTCATACTGATCACGTTCCTTATTTAATTGGCGCTTAAGTAAACGGTTTTCTTTGACCAGGGCTTCATGTTTTAAGGTTTTATCAATTTGTAAACATAGTTCATCCATGTCAAAAGGCTTTTTAACAAAATCGCTTGCGCCAAGACGCATCGCCTCAATTGCGCTTTCTACATCTGCAAAACCGGTGACGATAATGAATGGAACCTGTTTATCAACCAGGCGTATCTCACGTAGTAATTCGATACCGGTTAGCTTGGGCATCCGTAAATCACTAATAACCAGATCGGCCTGGTGCGTTTTGAAATAATCTAGTGCAAGTTGTGGGTCCTGGAAAACTTTACATTTGTAACTGGCGTCTTCGCTAAAACGCAGCATCAACTCTCCCGCTTTAGGATCGTCATCAACAAAAAGTATCGTAGCTTGTTTAGCCATTGTCATCTGACTTATTGCTATGTTTCATCGGAATGATCATCGTCGCGGTCACCCCTTTATTTTTATTATTTTTTAACATTAATTTTCCATTATGCCGTTCAATGATGCCTAAACTGATCGATAAACCCAGGCCACTGCCTTCACCCTCGGGCTTGGTGGTATAAAACGGATCAAATATCAAATCAATACTTTCCTGCTCAATACCCTTACCACTATCTTCAACGCTAATAATAACATCTTCTTTAGTGTAACTGATACTAACCTTAACCTCAGCATCACGCTCGCTTGCCTGCACTGCATTAATTAACAAATTAATCAGTGCTTGTTGCAGCTGCCCACGGTCTGCCTCAATAACCGCATCCATTTCACACTGGTATGTCAGGATGACACCGGCTGTTTTTGCGGTTTGCATAACTAAATTCACTGTATCCTGCAACCATTTCTCTAGCTCAAAAGCCGCATACTGTGGTGGGACCTGACGTGCAAAATTTAAGATACCCCGAATAATATCACTCGCACGTATGGCTTCTTCTTTTAGAGACTTTAGATCCTCTTTTGTTGACTCGCTTAACTCGTCCGACTGACGTTCCAGTAATTTTGCATAAGATAGTATGTTATTTAATGGATTATTGATCTCGTGACCTATCCCGGCCGCCATTTGACCAATACTGGCCAGTTTAGCACTCTGTAACATCATATTTTGTGCCTTATCGCGCTCATCACTGGTTTTGTCCAGTGAATCGGCCAGGGTATTAAAGGCCACCTCAAGGTCACGTATCTCTTCAATACGTGCATTCGTTTGCACTCGCTGCATATGTTCGCCACGAGAATACGACAACAGGTTTCTAGCCAGTTCCCGCAACGGGCGAGCAATTAGACGAACGCCAATATCACTGAGAAATAAACTAATGAGTAATGAAATGGCGGCTATTCCCCAGATCATCAAACGTATTTTTTGAAATGGGTCACTAATGGCCTGTTGCGGTATTCGTACACCAATGACCCAGTTAGTCAGACGAGTCGGATAGGGATAAAACTCCTGATAAAAAATTATTTCATCTTTACCCGGCACTTCCTTTTTACCAAACTCATCATCGATGATTGAATTAAATAGCTTATCTCCGTATTCAGAACTCAAATATTTATATTCATCACGTACCTGGGTAAAACGAATATTTTGCTGGTCATCAAATAACATTAAACCATGTCGGTCTGAATTATCTGGATTATTCTCAGTGATAAACAATTTTGCATTATAGAGACGTGAAGCATGATCCAATATTGTATCAATACGTTCACCGAACCGAGTTACACTTAGCGCCCCGACGAGCTCGCCATCAAAGTATAACGGCACGATATAATCCAGGAATGGCAGAATCTCCATAAGCGATGATTGTTGTGCATTGTGTGGCAGGGTAATGGTACTGACTTCATTGATCGGTAATTTCTGTAGTAACTCATTAAAAACCAAACCATCTACTTCCTGTTCAACAAACATCATACCGCTTATTCCTTCATAAGCAGGACTGGAACGTCTGCTTTGACTCACCTTGATATATGAGTTGCCAAACTTATCCATCAATCGCATCACAAATCGTCCTTGCAGGATAGTTTGAAAGCCTTCGAAATAATGATTAATACGACTCCTTTGCACATTGAACATCGGAGTGAAGTGTCCTCTATCGGCTTCTTTTAACGACGGTAAAAAATCCTGCACCGCACTCGATTTAGCCATACCATCGGCAATCTCAACTTGTAACTCCAGGCTGCGTTTTAATTCTGAGCTCAGTGTATCCAGACTTGCAGAAACCGCTGCATCGACTCCGCGTTGATAATCACTTTCAATGTAATAGGTCGCAACCAGGGCAATCGTTGTGAGGGGTACAATCGTTGCTAGGAAGACCCAACTAAATACTTGCGTACGGATTTGCATTTACGGTTATTTCCAATTTTCTATCGCTTTTTGTGCGGCAGGATTTGCCGCTCTAATCACTAATCCCGAGCTGGAAACATTGATCTTGAAATGAGCAAGATTGGTTAATGGCATATAGGCCGCATTACCATAGATGGCATCGACCCATGGTATGCGTTGCTGATTTTCTCGTGACCATTGCCACAAATCCAGACCTCGATGGTCCGATAATGCATGGACCGTATGATGTGCTTTACGTTCCTGCTGCAGATTACGGTATCGACCACTGATACGCTCCATCCGGTACACGGTTTTTAATCCTGCCAAAGTTGCCAGACCATGCCATTTGAGAATTCGCGCATCGACTTGCCATTCATCGCCACGAATTTCAAATAATTGTGCCGGTTGATCTTTCGGTATGAAATAGACCCGGTAGTACTGCGGTCCGATAGACTCAACGCGCAGCTCGGCCGCCAATTGTTCTTCGGTAAAAACCTGATAACTATAGAGATTCATCGCAACTGAGATTGCAAGTAGCGCAACGGCAATAAAGAGCAAACCAGACAAACCCTGCAAGCTTCCCCAGACCGGTCGTCGTCGCCAAATCCGACGCAGCCCCTTCAATAACATGACGACGCCAAAGACCAGAAAAATACCGATACCTATATATATAGTGGTCATGCAAAACCTTTTCTTTTGATTCCACCCTAATCTTAGCTTATTCTGACTATCAACAGTGCCGACTATTTGGATATAATATCAACGTAGTCATGCTAGTCTATCGTCTAGCCCTTATTTCCAGCCCCAACCAATAGTGAAATTAACGTGATAAAGTACTTCTACAAAGCCATTTCAGTGAGTATCGTTGTACTTAGTTGTCTAACGATCCTGAACCTCTCAGCCTGCGGCAAAAAAGGTCCACTCTATCTTGAAGAAAAACCTCAAGATCCAAGCAACCAAGCGACCACTAAGAATAAAAAAACTGAACAATAACGACATGGATTACTTCGAATATAAAAACAATGAGCTCTTCGCCGAGCAGGTTTCTGTGCAATCAATCGCACAGCAATTCGGCACGCCCTGTTATATCTATTCCCGTGCCACGCTGGAACGGCATTGGCATGCATTTGACACTGCGCTTGGTCAAACCCCACATTTAATCTGTTATGCCGTAAAGGCTAATTCGAATATAGGCGTCTTAAATGTACTTGCCCGCCTGGGTTCTGGATTTGATATTGTTTCCGTCGGTGAATTGGAACGAGTACTCGCGGCAGGCGGCGATCCAGCTAAGGTTGTATTTTCCGGGGTTGCCAAGCGAGCTGATGAGATTCAACGAGCATTGGAGGTCGGTATTCACTGCTTTAACGTCGAATCCGAATCGGAATTATATCGAATCAATGAAGTCGCCCAACAACATAATACCCAGGCCCCGATTTCGCTGCGTGTGAATCCGGATGTTGACGCACAAACGCATCCGTATATTTCAACCGGCCTGAAAGAAAACAAGTTCGGTATTGCGATTGAAGATGCCTTAGCCATCTATAAAACTGCAGCTGAATTATCAAATATTCAAGTTCGAGGAATCGATTGTCATATTGGTTCACAGCTGACTTCGATCACACCATTTGTTGATGCCTTAAAGCGTGTATTGGCATTGCTTGAAAATTTGAAAGCTGAAGGTATCGAGGTACAGCATATCGATATTGGCGGCGGACTTGGAATTCGATATCAGGATGAAACCCCACCCGCCCCCGATGAGTATGCTACGGCCTTAAATAAATTATTAGCTGATTATGAATACAGTGTGATCCTGGAACCCGGACGCGCGATTGCCGGTAATGCAGGTATATTGGTCAGCAAGGTCGAGCACCTAAAACATAACAGTGATCGACACTTTGCAATTATTGACGCCGCCATGAATGATCTCATGCGTCCCGCACTCTATGGTGCCTGGCAGGCTATCATCCCGGTAAAACCGCATCAGGATGGCCAACTCCATGAATACGATGTGGTCGGGCCCATATGCGAAACGGGTGATTTTCTTGGCAAACAACGTAAACTAAACCTGCTCGAAGGCGATCTGTTAGCCATTCGTTCAGCCGGTGCTTATGGTTTTACAATGAGTTCAAATTATAATAGTCGTGGTCGAGTTGCAGAAGTCATGGTAGATGGTGATGCTGTTCATCTGGTTCGCGAACGCGAACCGGTAGAAGAATTATTTAGCAAAGAGCATTTACTGCCTTAAGCACATTCTTTAATTAGAGCTGCTGTTGCAACCAGGCGATTGCGCTACGATCAATCACCTCATCAACGTTTAGTTTCTTTTTCAGGAAACCCAGCTCGTTCGAATAACTCATTAAACGTTGCAGGAAGTGTTCGTCTGCGGTGACAAACTTCTCATCCCAACCAAGCCGGCCACGTGCTGACAAAACAATTTCTCTAGCTTGAACCGGACTGCGTGCGGCATTCAGTGCACTTTCTAAATTGAAGGTTTCCATAATTAGATCGTTACCTGCATCGGTGTGTGCATTTAAATATGACACCGCTCGTTTATGTGCCTTGAGTACCTTATACATGGCATCGCGATGATCAATCCGCATTTTTTTGTTTGCAACGATGACATACCAGGGATGCTTTGGCATGGCTTTGTTCATATCAAACAACACATCTGCGCGCCCCGTTAAAGTGGCAAATGATACGAACGGTTCCCAGGTAAAGGCCGCATCGACGATATGTTGCGTGACCGACGCCACCATCATTTTGGTTGGCATATGCAATATGGTGACATCATTTATCGGATCCAGGTCGGCGCTGTCTTTTAAAATAAACGATTTTAATAACACATCCATACCGCTGCCTTGATGGACACCCGCGATCCTTTTTCCTTTTAAATCAGCCAGCTTTTTTATCGGGCTGTTTTTTAGAGTAATCAAAGCCGCATGACCATAATTTACTTTGGCAACGATTCTTAGATCATTTCCCGCGGCAATTGAATGGTAGGCAGGTGGCATCCCCACATAGGCCATATCCAGATCACCGGCATCCAGTGCTCTCTTTAACAACGGTCCAGAATTGAAACGCCGCAGCTCAACCTGAACACCCTCTTGTTTAAAAAAGCCATTGTGATAAGCAACCAATACGGGTGTATTCGCCATTGCGTAGACCCAGCCAATACGGATTTTTTCCTCTGCAATCGCAGATGAATTCACAGTAAGACAACACACTGTAAAAAAGAGATAACCCACTATTTGTTTAATGCGACTGCGCACAGATAAAACCTTATAAGAGATAGTTCTAGCATTCGTGAATACAATTAATATAAGATCTAAGTAATTGTATTTCCAGTTATTTAATTTATATCGGTCGTTCGGGTAAAAAGATGAAAATTTCGTTCACCAAGATGCATGGTTTGGGCAATGATTTTGTTGTCATCGATGCGATTAACCAGGATATTCAGCTTACTACTGAGCAGATCCGTTCGATTTCGGATCGAAATCGGGGGATTGGTTGCGATCAGTTGCTGCTGGTTGAACCACCGCTCGACAGTTCAGTCCAGTTTACCTATCGAATCTTTAACGCAGACGGCCAGGAAGTGGAACAATGTGGCAATGGAGCCCGTTGTTTTGCGCGCTTTGTGCATGACCGAAATCTGACCCAGGATACCACGATTGCAGTGGCCACCCACTCAGGGAACATCATTTTGACCCTTGAGCAAGACAACCAGGTGACGGTAAACATGGGCATCCCCGATTTTAACCCAGAACATATCCCCTTTCAGGCCGACTCAATCGCTGATCACTATTCGCTTGCGGTAAATGATCAACAACTTGATATTGGTGTCGTCTCCATGGGTAATCCGCATGCCGTTACCCAGGTCGATAACATTGATCACGCACCCGTTGCCCTGCTTGGCCCGCTAATTGAATCCCACAAAGCCTTCCCAAATCGGGTTAATGCCGGTTTTATGCAGATAATTGATCAAAACATGATCAAACTTCGTGTCTATGAGCGAGGAGTCGGTGAAACACAAGCCTGTGGGACCGGTGCATGTGCCGCCATGGTGATCGGACGACACTGGAATTTACTTGATGAAAACGTACAAGTCTTACTCACAGGTGGTACACTTAATATAAGGTGGAAAGCAGAAGGTGAGCCGGTGTTCATGACAGGGCCAGCACAAACCGTCTATGAGGGCAGCATAGAATTATGAGTACATCACATAAAACCAATAAACCAATCATTGATGAATCAGAGAAATCCATCGTCCGCTTTTTACGAGACAATCCCGATTTTTTTGAGCGTCACCTGGACTTACTAGCCGACATGATACTGCCACACGATCACCAGGGAGCAGTTTCACTCGTTGAGCGACAGGTTCAAATACTGCGTGAACAAAGAAATACTTATAAAAAACGCCTGAACACCCTGGTAACCAACGCCCAGGTAAATGAAAAACTTAGCGCACAAATAAATCAGCTGATACTTGCTTTGCTCGATAGTCGCAGCCTGGATGACGTATTGGATATCGTGCAAACTCGCCTAAGTAAAGATTTTAATGCTGATACTGTTGTTGTCCGGCTATTCAACACCGGCCATCCTTCACTTCCCGCACACCCGGATGTAATTGACTGGAGCGAACCGGTGATGGGTGCATTTGAAAAAATTATCAAGGAACGTCGACCTGCGTGCGGGCAACTTAAACCAGGCCAATTAGAATCATTATTCAGTGACGAAGCCGGGCAAATCGCTTCCGCTGCATTGATCCCATTAGTTGAAAACGAACAATCTAAAACGTGTTATGGCATGCTCGCCATTGGTAGTCATCAACGTGATCGCTTTCGCGCCGACATGGGTACCTTGTTCTTAAGCCAGATCGGAAATATCCTGGCACGAGTATTAAAGCGGACTTTAGATACAGACTAGTCACTTTATAAACGAGTCAAGCCCATGACTGTGACCGCACCCCATCAGCTCGCCAGACAAGAGACAGATCAATATCTGCATAAACTAAAATACGAACGCCAGCTATCCAAACATACGCTCGATAATTACGCACGCGATTTAAACCGCTTCATTGATCACTTAAATTCGACGCCAATCAAAAAATTGACCGAAATTAAAGAAGCCGATATCCAGGCCTATGTTGCCTTGCGACACCGTCAACAACTCAGCGCAAAATCGATCCAACGTGAACTGAGTTCAATAAGAAGCTTTTTTAATTATCTTATCAGTGAACAAATTCTCACGGTAAATCCGGCGCAAACAATACGCGCACCGAAAACCGGCCGTAAACTTCCAAAAACGCTTGATGTCGATCAGGTGCAGCACTATCTTGCCATCGAGGATACCAGTCCTATCGCCCGACGTGATAAAGCGATTCTGGAATTATTTTATTCTTCCGGTTTACGCTTAGCCGAACTGGTTAATTTGGATATTAGCGAACTTGATCTTGTTAACGGTATGCTGACCGTAACCGGTAAAGGTGATAAAAC
>CAMYMO010000256.1 GCA_947259425.1 uncultured Ectothiorhodospiraceae bacterium
ATGATAACCGTTCTGATTGTTGCGGTGCCAATGTTAGTCATCCTCAACCGATTACTATGGCTTAGAAGGTCTATAGTCTTAATCATGGGTACGTTAATGGGAGCCGGATGGGCAATTCCGATGCTTGGCCAATACTCCCTGCCATATATTCCAGCATTGTTCTTTGCTTTTGGCGGCTTTTTGGCGGCGTACATTTTCTGGGTGTTATATGCAGGCGCTAACAAACAGCTCAAACACGACGCGCAAAAAGCGCGCGCGTCTTAGCTGAGACGTTATATTTATTATATTATTGGTTAAAAAATAATGGATGAATTAGAATTATTTAAAACACTTATTACAATATTTGAGAGCCACACAAAAACTGTCAACACATTGTGGGGAATTTTTTATGCGATTTCGTTAGCATTGCTAGGGTTTATTTATAAAAGCCAAGAGCTCTGGAAAAACAAGATTATTCTCTCAGTTCTTTCTATAGGATTTATGGTATTTGCTTTTGGGAATAGCCAAGCAATAAACCGCTCTCAGATAGTATTAGAAGAGACCAGCAGACAAATTACAAATCTTGAATTCCCTAAAACAAAACTAAATACACATTTGAAACCAGTAGCTAACCAGTATAAAACTATCAGCTCAGATGATCTTCTTATCGCAAGTTTAGTTTTTTCACTTTTAGTGATCGTCGGAATATGGGCACCATACATTAGCCTTATAGTCCGAACAAAAAAAGATAATGATGATGAAATATAACACGGCACCCAAGTTTACGGTAAACCGCTACTTGGTCTAAACGTTGAATGACCGCTTTCGGTAAAAATTTAATGCAAAATCAGTTAGCTCGAACGGCGGCTTCTGGCCGAACTGAGACGAATGGGTGAATTACAGGGGCTTGAGCGGGGTAGAAGACCGGAGTCGACCCGAAGCGGCAGTAAACAGTCTATATTTGAATGTCAGCTAAAGATAAATGGCAGGTATGCAGCGGACGCGGGCTTTGTTCAGGATTGAGCAAAGTTGTATTTTAAGAACAGGTTTATCTAGGCTAGACGTTTTTTAATTCGGCTCAGTGCAATAGGTGTTATCCCCAGATACCGAGCTATATCAATCTGCGTAAGTCGGCCTGATAATTTTGGGTTCGAAGCGAGAAATTCACTATAGGCCTCTTCAGCAGACAGACATAATAACTGGTATTCACGTATCTCCTTTTTTAAGCCCAACCATTGTGTAAAACCAAACAATGCCTGTGCCAACTCATGATCTTCTGAACAAACCTGCTGAAAAATCTCATACGGATAGCTAATAATTTCACTATCTTCCATACACAAAACAGAAAAAGGGCTTGGTTTATCGAGTAACTGTGAACTCCTGGAACCGACAACACCCTGATCGGCAATGAATGATTTAATCCATTCTTTGCCTTCAATCGTATTGTAATACAGCTTGAGCAAACCTCGGCGCATACAAAACACATTTTTACAGACACTTCCCTGCGAAAAGACATGCGAGCCTTTGTTGTAGTGCTTTACGACAGCCTGCTGCTTCAATCCGGGATGGCTGTCCAGACGGTATAAAAAATCATCAAGCGAAAATTCTTTCATCATTATTAACCTGGGTTAATGGCTTATAACGGATGCTGGGTTAATTTTAATTCAACACCAATCATTATCAAGGCTAAACATGCTTAATACACCGAGAACCATATTGTTAACCGGGGGAACCTCAGGCATTGGACTCGCCCTTCTCAAGCAGTTGCATTCACAGGGTCACAAATTGCTGGTCGTTGCGCGTAATCAAAATAGATTATTACATTTACAGACAGAGTACGAAAGAGTAACCACCTATAAGTGTGATTTGGCATCCCGATTGCAAATTGAATCTCTGGCCACGGATGTTAGTGAAAAACACACAGATCTAAGCATCATCATCAATAACGCCGGCATTCAATACACACCAACTTTGCTGGATGAAAATTTTAATTTTGATTCTATCGAGCATGAAACCACGGTTAATTTTCTCTCACCTGTGTGGCTTTCAGCCCTGTTGCTGCCAACACTTCTGCAAAACAATATGTCCTCGTCGATAGTCAACATATCGTCCGGTCTTATTTTTGCGCCGAAGACAAACTCTGCAATTTATTGTGCCACCAAGGCGGCAATACACAGTTTTTCTCAGAGCCTGCGAAATCAGTTGGCACAAACAAACATCCTGAGTCAGGAAGTCATATTACCGCTGGTTGACACCGCCATGACCAAAGGACGTGGCAGTAATAAATTATCAGCCGATGAGGCTGCCCGACAAATCCTTAGGGGAATTAAAAAAGAAGCCCCGGAAATATATGTTGGTAAGGCTAAATTATTGCCTGGCTTAATGAGATTGTCGCCATCACTCGTCAAAAAAATAATGAGGAAATTTTAGATATGAAAAAATCAACAATCATATTTATGTTTATCTCCACAATATTACTTACTACAGAGGCATTAAGCATGGAATGGACAAAGGCCAGCCTTTCTATTAATGAAATTGAGCATAAGCGAGGTGGAAAAATTTGTGTTTATGTCTTTCTTGAGGATGGTTTTCCTGTGAAGCATGATAAATCTCTAAAGAAA
>CAMYMO010000257.1 GCA_947259425.1 uncultured Ectothiorhodospiraceae bacterium
ATCCACACCTTTTGGCGAGTAGCGTAAATCTCTTTGTGCAATCCATTTCTTCATAATTTACACATAACGTTTTGCATAAGGCGCGGCGCTTTTTGCCGTCGCCTTGATGTAATTGTTATGTGCTACTCTCCTTCATATGGCTCACCCGGATTGACAGCACGCACTTTTTCTGTAATTTCTTTTCCGATATCCCACATGCATTCCTTGGCTACCATTACGGTAGAATCCAAAAACTCTTTTGCACTAAAAAATCTACTCTCCCATTCTCCTGTTCCCTTATCCCTATCATCAGGAAAAACCTCTAAAGGAATATCATTTTTTTTACTATTTTCAAAAATTAGTTTTATTATTGCTTTTGCTTCTAGATCCGAATCTATTATTCCAGTACTTGTTTTGTCTGGTAGCACTTTAAAAAGATAATGAACATCATTAAGAGCACCAAGATGAATTAAATGACGCTTATACTTACCAACTGTACCAATTATTGTGTTCCAATGAATAGAAAAATATATATTATTATTAGTACAACCAAGAATTAGATGACTGCTCGGCGCAGGCACACCCCCAGCTCCTATACCACCGAACGATGTTACTCTATATTCTTTACTCTCTGCCAAAGAGGAAAACCCTATAGCTATGACGAGTAAAATTCCGCCTATAAGATTAATCTGCATTTTTTGTTATCCTTTTGCACATAACGTTTAAGCTCACCCGCCGACGTAGGAGGTCGGGTGGAGCGACTTGTTACGTGATTTTTACTGACCATGTTTAAGACGCTCTAACATTTCTTTATGAGACTTTTCGGCTGACACAATATCTTTTAACCATGCCTCCTTGTCATTAACTTCCCGCCATTGGTGGACAGCCACATAACCAAGAGATTTCGTTAATGGTCCGCATTGGGGCCAACCACCGTCAGACCCATTGCCAATTACATATTCTAGAGGCTCGCTATAGTAAGAAGCAGGCTCTAAATTGCCAATTACCTCAATACCCTTTTTTAGTTTTGATGTGTAGATCTCAATACAAGGCACAACCTTGCCTTCATAGTTTGAGACATGAATTATTCTGAGATTTTCTATATCTATTTCTGATACATCGAAGTCATGGTCAAATACAGCACTAGTAGTTGCTATATGGCACATTGCATCAGAATCACTTGTTTTGTTACGAGTTTCGAGAACCAAGGAGCAGACCCAATAACCATCAAGTGGGTTTGTTTTTAGTAGGTCACCTTTTTCCACATTGTTCTTCATTGTTTAGTCTTTTTACACGTAACAGTCATATATACAGCATGCTGTAATTGTCCCTTTAAGTCGATATATACAGCGCGCTGTATATCCCCGGATATAGCCTACAAATACGGCTTGTGTACATTTATTATACATTCCAGCCTATTCCATAACTAACAATTTGCTCAATTATTGCACTTTGTCACTGATTGGTACATACTCATCGCTGAGAAAGGATTTCTCGTGTACGTTTTCACTCTGAATTGCTAAGGATGGCATTATGACTGACGATAAAATCGCCCGTTTCTGGGACAATTTCATTATACACTCGACACGTTATGGTATTAAAAATAACGTAATTCGCTGGCATGTTATACATGCCGAACGTTACATTAAGGCTCACCCGGATCTGCGTTTGAGCGAGCATACGCGACAGCATGTTGAAAGCTATCTTGATTCATTGTCTCGAAACCCAAAAGTAACCGACTGGCAATATAAGCAAACGTTAAAATCTTTACAGATAATGTTTGTAGAACTGGTACAGTCTGAATGGGCTAAAACATTTCCCTGGATTGCACAGATCAACGATGTCAAATCACTTCCACGTGACCACCCTACTCTGGCACGTGAAACGGATTCGGTTTCGACAAATGTAAACTTATTGTCTGATGTCGATGCAAATGATAGTTTCTCGGCAAAAGTAAGAACCGCTTTCCCAGATCATTTTAAACGTTTAACCATTGAAATTCGCATGCGTAATTATTCAATACGTACCGAACGTGCTTACAGTTACTGGCTGAATCGTTATATTGCATTTAATGAGATGCGAAATCCAGAAAAAGAACCACTAACCAACATCGGGCGTTTTCTGGAACATCTGGTTATTAATCGAAACCTTTCAAGTAGTTCACAATCTCAAGCACTTAATGCGCTGGTGTTTTTTTATAAAAATGTTCTGGAAAAAGATATACAGGACATCGGTAAGTTTCGCCACTCAAAAAAACCACGCAGGTTACCCGTCGTATTGACACGAGAGCAAGTTGGCCAGTTATTTGATCAAATCGAGAATACTCAGCGTCGCTTGATGACCAACTTATTATACGGCTGCGGCATGCGCTTGATGGAATGTGTCCGACTACGAGTGCTGGATATCGATTTTGGCTATCAGCACATTATGGTTAGAAATACCAAAGGGGGTAAAGACCGAGTGGTTCCGTTACCTGAAAAATTACTCCAACCCTTACAAGAACAGCTTGAAAAAATTAAAATCATGCACGCAAAGGATATTGAAAATGGTTTTGGCAGTGTTTATTTACCTGATGCCCTATCCCGAAAATATCCTAACGCACCTAAAGAATTACGTTGGC
>CAMYMO010000258.1 GCA_947259425.1 uncultured Ectothiorhodospiraceae bacterium
ATCCCCTAAAAAAGCTGGTCAAAAACAACAGGCTGGTTTAGCTGTGCCATTCAAATAAACATCCCCTCATCCAAACTTCGGCTTTAGCTTCCTGCGTCGCGCTACCTCGTGCATGACCGTCATGGATGGCGGAAATGCAAAAGGATTGTCTGGAACAATCCTTGCCAATGCACTCGTCTCGTCTCGTCTCGTCTCGTTGAGGGCGAAGGCGTTTCTGTCGAGAATATTAGTGGGGATCCGTCAGTCTCTGCTAGCAATTAGTTTATTTATTTTTAACCCACCTTAACAAACTATGTTTCCAGTTATGACTAGGGCTGACTTTGTTGGTATTGATATTTCGGCCCAGCTCATTTTCATACCAACCTTGATGGTGCTGATGTGGCTCCACTTCGTAGCCCCACCAGCGACCATCCGCATCCTGTGCAAGCCAATGGACCCAGGCCGGTAAATCCAGAGTTTGTAAATCCATGCGTTCGTCGTGGTCTTTAGGCTTCATTTACGATGGGTTGAATATGTTAAAATGCGATCCTATCTAATTCTGATATAATTCCCTACCGATTTTATCGGTGTTAACAATCCAGATATTTCGAACACGTATAGAAAAGTTGAGGCAAATATGACAATCCAGGCGGACATCGAACAAAAGTTAGCGAACGGCATTCAAGCCAAGCATCTGGAAGTGGTTAATGAGAGCGGAAATCACAATGTCCCACCCGGTTCAGAATCTCATTTTAAAGTCGTGATAGTTTCTGAAGATTTCGCCGACAAAAAATTACTGCAGCGTCACCGCATGATCAATCAAGTTCTGGCAGAAGAGTTACAAGGTAAAATTCATGCGCTGGCCCTGCATACGTATACTGAAGCCGAATGGCAAGAACAAAGTGGTAATGCGCCGATGTCACCTCCCTGCCTTGGGGGTTCGGCAAAATAGCTTATGTTTTGCTGATTTAAGCGGATTCTTTCAACGCAAGCATTTGTTCCAGGCGTGCCTCACATTGACTAGTATGTTTTACATCATTTGATAAATGCTCGATGAACTCTTTGGCTAAATCAATTAAATGTTGCTGTTGATCAGGATCAAACAGCTCCAGCACCTGGGGTAACGCCTCTTTTGATTCTGATAGGATGCTGGGGATCATCTCTGATTGGTGGATGATTTCATCGCCTCGTAATAGATCTGAAACTAACGGTGTCTTGAGTAAAGCAAAAAATACTTCACGTGCAGTATGTTCATCTTCAATTTTTTTCAATGCGGTCGGATCTTGACCGGCACCTTTGCGGATGCCGGCCATACAGACAGAAATAAGTTTCTGTAATGCCTCTTGATGTTGGCCAAGATCACCGGCCAGACTGGTCGATTGCACATAGAGACGTTCGAGCTTTTCTTTTAATTCGAGCAGCACGTCGCTTTCTACTGATTCCGAAAGCTCGACGGCAGATTGGACTGTTTCCTGAAAGGCCTCGAGGAAGGCCCGCAAGTCTTGTTGGTCCTTTTCCCGGGCTTGTTCGACTTCTTCACTAAACAAATGTTGATCCGGGTCAGGAAACAATGGATTATTGTATTTTCGTTGTAGATGCCTTTCATAGGCGCCCGCTAGTGCACTAAACTTAATAGATGGTGTCATAAATATTACATACTTTACTGTTAATTTTGAGAGTCCAAAATGGATATGGTTAACCTGAAACAACCGGAATTATACATCAATCGCGAGCTTAGCTTGATCGAATTTAGTCAACGGGTGCTCGATCTGGCTGAAGATGAGACGATTCCACTCCTCGAACGACTGCAATATCTATGCATTTCTTCGACGAATCTGGATGAGTTTTTTGAGATTCGGGTTTCTGGATTGATTCAAATGGTTGAACTGGGTTCAGTGCAGGTGGGGCCCGACAACATTGCACCAAGCGAAGTGCTTGCCTTAATTAGTGAACGAGCGCACCAGTTAGTCAAAGATCAATACCGAGTGTTAAATGACGTGATTCTGCCTCTCATCGAGTCAGAAGGGATTAACACAATTAAACGTGATGAATGGACGCCAGAACAAGAAGCCTGGTTGAGTGACTATTTTGACCGTGAATTGAGTCCTGTGCTCAGTCCATTAGGTTTAGATCCATCTCATCCGTTTCCACGGATTTTGAATAAGAGTTTAAATTTTATTGTCTCGCTAACGGGAAAAGATGCCTTTGGCCGTAACAGTGGTCTGGCAATTGTACAGGCCCCGCGGGCCTTGCCTCGCCTGATTCAATTACCTGATAAACTGGATGATACCGGTGCTTACGATTTTGTTTTTCTATCGTCGGTCATTCATGCCTTTGCCGACCGATTATTTTTTGGTATGAAAGTAAAAGGTTGTTATCAGTTTCGTGTCACTCGTAATAGTGACATGTTTGTCGATGAAGAAGAGATTGATGATTTATTGCGAGCGGTTGAGGGAGAATTGTTTTCACGCCACTATGGCGATGCGGTTCGTTTAGAAGTTGCCCATAATTGTCCAGATGAACTCGTTAATTACTTACAGGCTCGTTTTGAGTTAACCGAACAGGAAATCTATAAAGTCGATGGCCCGGTAAACTTAAATCGTGTTTCGGCGATTGCTGAACTGGTGGATCGGCCTGAATTAAAGTTTCCTGGCTTTACGCCGAGCATACCTTCGGGCTTAACCAGCAGTAAAAATATTTTTGATGCGATAAAAAAGAAAGACATTTTATTGCATCACCCGTTCGAATCATTCGTACCGGTGATCGAGTTTGTACGCAGTGCCGCCTCAGATCCGGACGTATTGGCGATTAAGCAAACACTGTATCGGACTGGACCAAAATCAGCTATTGTCGATGGTTTAGTGCATGCGGCTCGCAGCGGAAAAGAAGTTACGGTAGTGATCGAGTTACGCGCAAGATTTGATGAGGAGGCCAATGTTGCATTGGCAACACGACTGCAAGAAGCCGGTGTGCACGTGGTTTACGGTATTGTTGGCTATAAAACACATGCCAAGATGTTGCTGGTCATACGACGTGAGAAAAAGAAGCTGGCTCATTATGTTCATCTGGGTACGGGGAATTATCATCCACGTACCGCGCGCTTATATACCGACTACGGTATGTTTACCAGTAATCCACAAATTGCCGACGATGTGCACAATGTATTTTTGCAACTGACCAGTATGGGTAAGGTACCCAAATTACACAAACTACTACAATCACCTTTTACCTTACAGGATACCTTACTTAATAAAATACAACTTGAAATCAAGAATTCAATGAAAGGTAAACCGGCTAGAATAATATTCAAGGTTAATTCGTTAATAGACCAAAAAATTATTCAGGCATTATATGAAGCATCAATGGCTGGTGTGACCGTTGATTTAATTATCCGAGGTGTTTGTGGTTTACGTCCTGGTGTCAATGGGGTCTCAGACAATATTTCAGTTCGCTCGATATTAGGTCGCTTTTTAGAACATACCCGGGTGTATTATTTTGAAAATTCAGGCAAGCCTGAGGTGTTTGCGGGCAGTGCCGATCTGATGCCGCGAAATTTATATCGACGTGTTGAAGTTGCGTATCCTGTCGAAACCAAAGTGCTTAGAGAAAGAATTATCAATGATCTTAATGGTTACCTGCAAGATAACACCCATGCTTGGATCTTACGGGAAGACGGAAGCTATGATCGGTTAACGCCGGGTAAGGATAAACCGTTTTCGATGCAACATGAATTATTAAGTGCGTTGACGGAAGAATAACCATTAACAAACGTGCAATTGGTAATCGATTTTTTCTAAATACTCACTTTCTTGAAGTAAGTCTGCGTGTGTCAGGCTATGCTGGGCCAACCAATCATCTGCAAACTTAATCGTAATCTTATTGGTATCCACTGAAAGTCTGAATTTTTCCGTTAAATCGGTACGACTTCGATTTAACAATGTTGCCAGGCGAAATATGATGCATAATTTTTTCGCTAAGTCATGCCAGTAAGTTGGTAATTCAAGTAATTTATCATACGGAAATTTTCGACGATGCGAGAGAATGATTAAAGATAACAACTGTTGTTCCTGTCTGGAAAAACCGGCAATATCCGATTGCTCAATAATATAAGCACCATGTTTTTGATATCCGTTATGCGCAATATCGAATCCAATCTCATATATTTTAGCGGCCCAATCTAACCATTGAATATGCTCTTTGAGGTCGATATCCCAACTAGCTGCTAATTGCTCAAGAGAGTAGCTTGCCGTGAGTTGCACTCGTTGGCTTTGCGCCTGATCGACATGATAACGTTCAGCCAATGCATTAATGCTCTTTGAACGTACGTCTTCATGATGAATCCGTCCTAACAGGTCGTGGATCAATCCTTCCCGTAATGCGCCGTCTGCAACACGCATATTTTTAATATTCAGGCATTTAAAGGTTACGTATAAAATAATCAGACCACCGGTAAAAACCGGGGCACGTTCAGGATCCAGCATTTCCAGCTCAACATCATCTATATGTCCGGCTTCGCAAAGATGGTCGAGAAGCTGATCGAGACTCTCCGGAGTGATACCATTTTCTGCCCAACCCTGATCGTGAACGATTTTATTAATTGCACGGATTGTGCCTGAGGCACCCACCGCATTTTGCCATTGGAAATGATTCAGTCGATTTATATACGGTTCCAGTTCCTGTTCGACCGCAATTTTTGCGTTATTAATTTTCTTTTTTGTAATTTTTCCGGACTTGAAAAAGCGTTTGCTCATAGAGACACAACCCATGTATAAACTTTCTAAATATAACGGGTCAAACTGTTCTCCTACAATGAGTTCGGTGCTGCCACCACCGATATCCATCACCAACCGGCGTTCTTGATCTGCAGCCAGGCTATGGGCGACGCCAAGATAAATAATACGGGCTTCTTCTACACCTGAAATAATTTCAATTGAATGGCCGAGACACTTTTCGGCTTTGCTAATAAAATCAATTGCATTTTTTGCGCTACGCAATGTATTGGTTCCAACGATACGAACACTACTTGCATGGACATTGCGCAATCGTTGTCCGAATCGTGTCAGGCAATCTAATGCGCGATCCTGTACGTTAGATGAAAGATGTTTCTTGTCGTCTATCCCCTCTGCGAGTCGAACCATTTCACGCAAGCGGTCGATCACAATAATTTGTTCATGTTGAATTCGACAAACGATCATATGGAAACTATTAGATCCTAAATCGACAGCGGCAATGATCTCAGGGTCCTGGTTCATTTCTAGTATATAATTTTTAGTGTTGATTAATCATTCTAATATAGAAAGGATAGCACATATAAAAAAATGAAATTAGCTTATGTTATCCGCAATTAATTCGATCCAGTGTTTTACCGGAATTGGGTTACCCTGTTGTAATTGCTGCTGACAACCAATATTTGCAGTCAAAATATATTCAGGAGATTGATTCGTCAGGTTGGCTATTTTCTGTTGTTTGAGTTGTTGCGATAATTTCGGTTGTAGAATTGAGTATGTACCTGCAGAACCACAACATATATGGCTGTCAGTTACCGGAACTAATTGAAAGCCCAATTGCGAAAGCATTTGTTCAATTTTTGATGCTAATCGCAAACCATGTTGTAAGGTACAAGGGGCATGGAAAGCTACTTTAGTGTTTCGAGTTTGTTTTAGGTTAACAAAGTCACTTTCAGTAATAAGCTCACTCACATCTTTGACCATGGCGCTGATTTTTTTAGCTTTAGCGGCGTAGTCCGGGTCGTGCTCAAGATAACTGGCGTATTCTTTCAAGGTGATACCACAACCACTGGCGTTTGAAACAATAGCTTCATGACTGTCGTTAATGTATGGCCACCAGGCGTCGATGTTGCGACGAAAAGTTGCCAGGGCCTGTTCATGCTTGTTTAAATGATAAGATAGGGCACCACAACATTGGATTTCTTTTAGCGTTGTGATCTCGATACCGATGTGATCTAACACCTTTTCAGTGGCAAGATTGATGTTCGGTTGTAAGGTAGGTTGAACACAACCTTGCAGTAAAAGTACTTTGCGTGAATGTTTTTTTGATTCAGCAGGCGTGTTATTAGCTTTAGCCTGTTCGAGTCGTAACTTAGCAGGCAGTATTGGATTTAATTTACAGGCAAGTGTGTATAAAAGATTAAACCGTGTTGGATTTTTTAATACCCAATGCAATACATTTCTTTTCGTTCGATCAAAAATTGTCCGTTGGGTATTATCTTCTGCAACCTTGCGTCCAATATCGAGAAGTTGTGTATACTTTACACCGGAAGGACACGTAATTTCGCAACTTCGGCAAGTTAGGCACCGATCAAGATGAGTTAAGGTCTTTCTGCTAGGGGCCTCACCCTCAAGCATTTGTTTAATTAAATAGATTCGCCCACGGGGACTATCGAGTTCATCTCCCAGTAGTTGGTAGGTGGGGCAGGTGGCGGTGCAAAAACCACAATGTACACAGCTTCGTAAGATCTTATCTGCTTTCTGACCTGCATAGGTATTTAGAATTTTTTTGGGGATCTTGGTTTGCATGTTTAAAAGCTTTCGTACAGTGTGCCCTGGTTAAACAATCCTTTTGGATCCATCGCTAGTTTCACATTCATATTTAATTGGTGTAGTTTTCCTAAAATCGGCTCAAATATCAAATCGTCCGCTTGAGCATTTTTAAAAATGGTTGCATGACCATTATATTGGGAAACTAACGCCCGAATCTTCTCAGGGCTATCATCACTGCGTAACCAACGAAGTGCGCCACGCCATTCGATAAATTGTTCACCATTGATTTCTAATGGGGGTGTTGAGGGCGGAATTGATAGTCGCCATAGTCTTTTTTCAGTATTGAAAAAATCATGTTTTTGATTTTTAACGCTTTGCCAAAAAGTTATGTCATTTTCGACTGGCTCACCACCTAAATTTTTTCTTGCGCTTGCTACGGAAATTTCAGAACCGGATAAGCGAATTAAAAGCTGTTTACCATCGAAGCAACTGGCACTGACAGGTATGTTGTTTAAACAGAATTTGTTGATACGAGAAATAGAGGCTCGTTCGGTTAGTTCGAATGCCAGTGTCATTTCAGTTTCAGGTTTTGGCAATACTTTTACTGATGCATCTAATATTAACCCGAGTGTTCCTAACGAGCCGACAAATAACCTTGAAAGATCATAACCCGCTACATTTTTCATAACTTCACCGCCAAACTTTAAAACCTCTGCTTTACCGTTGATGATTTTCATTCCTAAGGTGAAATCACGAGCAGCACCAGCAAACGGACGGCGTGGACCTGATAATCCCGCTGCTAAACAGCCACCAAAGGTAGTCTGCTCTGAAAAGTGAGGTGGTTCGAAGGCTAACATTTGATTTTGTTCGGCTAATATTTTTTCTATTTCATTTAAAGGCGTGCCACAACGAGCGGTTATTACCAATTCTGTCGGTTCGTAATGAACAATGCCGCTATGGACTTTCGCATCTAACGGTTCCCCTATTTTTGTTTGGGCATAAAAGGCTTTACTGTTGCCAGCACATATCTGTATATGTTGTTCACTTTCAATACAGTGTGATACTGATGATTGCAGCGTATCAGTTTGATCGGTCATCAGCTTTAAAAGCGTTCCAGTTCAGGGTGGGGGAGTTCGCCATTGTGGACATGCATGGCACCCAATTCAGCGCAACGATGTAATGTTGGTACGGCTTTGCCAGGATTGAGTAAGTGATGTGGATCGAATGCCGCTTTGATATCATGAAACTGTTGTAATTCGAGTTTTGCAAATTGAATGCACATTTGATTTATTTTCTCGATACCAACACCATGCTCACCCGTAATGGTGCCACCCACCTTAACGCATAGTTCAAGTATTTTGGCACCAAATTCTTCGGTTCGTTTTAATTCACCTTCTATATTAGCGTCATATAAAATTAACGGATGAAGATTACCGTCACCTGCATGAAACACATTGGCGACGGCCAGCTTATAGTGCTCTGAGAGTTCTTTTATTTTGTTAAGTACGAAGGCAAGTTGTGAGCGTGGAATCGTTCCGTCCATACAATAGTAATCAGGGGCCATGCGACCGACCGCGGGAAATGCAGATTTCCGTCCTTGCCAGTATTCGAGTCGTTGTTGTTCAGACTCGGAGACTCTAACCTCCGTCGCATGGTGTGCCAACATCAAGTCTTTAATATTCAGGATTTGTTGATTTACTTCGGCTCGATTGCCATCTAACTCGCATAGTAATATGGCTTCTGCCTCGGTTGGGTAACCGACTTGGGCGAAATCTTCTGCGGCGCGAATGGCTAAATTATCCATCATCTCTAAACCCGCCGGGATAATACCTGCAGATATGATCGCGGCAACCGCTTGACCTGCATGTTGTACATCGTCAAAAACGGCCAACAATACTTGTGCATATTCAGGTATCGGTAACAGTTTAACGGTGACCTCAACAACAATGCCTAACATGCCTTCAGAACCATTCATTAAGGCTAATAGATCGTAACCAGGATTATCATAACCACCTGTCCCGAAGCTAACCAATTCTCCGTCAATGGTTAGTATGGTAATTTTTTGGACGTTATTAACGGTTAATCCGTATTTTAAACAATGTACACCACCAGAGTTTTCAGCGACATTGCCACCAATACTGCAGGCGATTTGTGAAGAAGGATCGGGGGCATAATACAAACCGTACTGTTTAGCCGCCTCACTGATGGCCAGGTTTCGTACCCCGGGTTGTACTCGGGCGGTATTATTATTCGCATCGATCTCTAAAATTTTATTCAGTTTTGCCAGGCTTAATAATAAACAGCCTTTTTGTGGCAAGGCACCACCAGATAAGCCTGTACCCGCGCCTCGAGCGATGATCGGCACCTGGTAAGCGGCGCATATACGCACAATGGCTTGAATTTGTTCAACCGTTTCAGGTAGTGCGACAACCCAGGGTAATTTTCGGTAGGCAGATAAGCCATCACACTCATAGGCATGAGTATCTTCAGCTTCGTGTAAGACGGATTCTTTTGGCAGGATTAACTGTAGGCTATGCACAAAATTCTCTTTGGAGATAGACGAATTTATTGCGGTTTTCTTCTGCTTTTTCATTACATAATCATACTGAGAGTTGTGCAATAACTCCATATCGGACTTATTTATCTATACGAGGTACACGGGTATCTATCACTATGTAAAGCCCCTCAATATGTTAGGATATCGACGAGGAAACCTGACATGATTCGTATATCGATTATTCTAGCATTAACCATCTTAACTGCGGGTATTGGTCTCTATTTACCAACCTTTCAGGCCCTGGATTTTTTTGCCATCTTATTAAGTCTTATTGCCGGTTTGTTCATTGGTTTTTCATTGGCCGATGGTCGGGTGGATAAAATCGCGATTGAAATCGGTTTTTCCTTGGTAGTATGTGCCTGCGCGTTATTTGGAATGTGGAAATGGTCTTGGTTGATACCCATCGGCTATTTATTGCTGGCAATCTGGAGTGGCTGGCATCATTTTTTTTATTTTGGCGCCCGGGTCAAGGCGTGGTTTGCGCCGATGTGTACACTGTATTGTAGTTTAATTGGATTCATCATCTACGTGCAATTTTTCTTACTGGTTTAAATAATTAATTCATTTAAGGCAACAGGTTGTGTAAGTGACAGCAACTCGAATTGACAAATGGTTGTGGGCGGCACGTTTTTATAAGACTCGCTCACAAGCGAGTGATGCCGTAAATGGCGGTCATGTGCGAGTCAATGACGCTCGTTGTAAATCGTCTCGAGCGGTAAATTTGGCAGACAAAATTCGAATTAATAAGAGTGGTACTCAGTTTACGGTCGTGGTGAAACAATTATCGGTCAAACGAGGATCGGCACCACAAGCCCAACAGATGTACGAAGAGACCCAACAAAGCCAGCAACAACGAGAGCTTGAGCGCACACAACGAAAGTTAAACGTAATGGCTAATCCGCACCCACAAGGTCGACCGGACAAACGCCAGCGTCGACAATTAAAAAAATGGAGGCAAGTGGAATGAGTCGTCCCGTGACCCCTTTATTGGCAGCCGATGCCATAATTGAGTTGATTAATATTCCCGGAAAACCCATCGTTTTAATCGAAAGAATGAACGAGCCCTTTGGCTGGGCAATTCCAGGGGGCTTTGTCGATGTGGGCGAATCCGTTGAGGCAGCAGCAGTCCGTGAGGCAAAAGAGGAGACCTGTCTAGAGGTAGAGTTAAGCGGTTTGTTGGGGATTTATTCTAATCCCAAGCGGGACCCGCGTGGGCATACGGTAACGGCGATCTATGTTGCCCAGTCTAGTGGGACACCACAGGCAGCGGATGATGCAAAAAGTCTGGATCTCTTCACCCTGGATCGATTACCTTCGCCACTGGCGTTTGATCACCAAATGGTATTAGCCGATTATCAGCGGTATCGCGAACAATCTGAAGTCGCACCGCTGCGTATTGAATGAATAAAATTAGAGGTAAGCATGGCAACACTTGATTTGGACAGTAAGAATATTGTCGACACGGTAAACAATAATGACATCGTGATCATAGATTTTTGGGCACCCTGGTGTGGTCCTTGTCAGTCATTTGCACCGATCTACGAAGAACTATCTGAGCAACATGATGACATCGTATTCAGTAAAGTGAATACGGAAGAACATCAGGATATGGCAGCTCAATTTCAGATTCGATCCATCCCAACTTTGATGGTGTTTCGTGAGCAAATCATTCTTTATCAGGAGGCCGGAGCCTTACCTAAGGAAAGTATGAGCAAAATGATCGAGCAGATTAAAGCCCTGGATATGGATGAAGTACGTCAATCGGTTGAATCACAAGATAACGAGAATAAATAACGCGCTAATTGTGTTTTACTAAATCAGGTTAACCCATCGAATAAAATAATATCGACTTGCTCTCCGGCGGCAATTGAGCCGGAGTCTTTCGGTATCACCGCAAAACAATTTGCCTGGCTCATACCACTTAATATGTGCGAGGCCTGCATGCCAGAGGCATCGATGACAAGTTGTCCGTTTTCATTTGTCGCAATTGCACGCTGATAGTCAGTGCGGCCAGGACGTTTTTTGATCATCGTTTTGGTGATCGCCTTGGTGGTGACGGGTTGTGAATAGGCCTGTCCCATCATATGGCGAAGCGCAGGTAAAGCGAATAAATAAAATGTGGCCATTACTGAGACCGGGTTACCGGGTAAACCAAAAAACATGGCATTGTTGATTTTGCCAAGGGCTAAAGGTTTACCAGGTTTCATTGCGACACGCCAAAAGTCGACCTTACCAATTTTATCGAGTGTTAGTTTGACAAAGTCGGCTTCACCAACCGATACACCACCTGAAGTGATGACGGCATCGGCGATGTCTGCTGCATCGTGAAACGCGGTTTCGATCGCTTGTTCATCATCTCGAATCACACCCATATCGATTAGTTGAACACCCAGCTTACTGAGCATGCCGAAGATCGTATAACGATTACTGTCATAGATCTGACCTTCTTCTAGTGCCTCACCGACCGATCGTAATTCATCGCCCGTTGAGAAAAAGGCAACACGAAGTTTCCGTTTTACCTTGACTTCCGGATAACCCAGCGAGGCAAGCAATCCAATTTCTGCGGCCCCGATCAGTTTACCCGTTCTCAATACCACACTACCTTGTTGCATATCTTCGCCGGGGTGGCGGACGTTTTGACCGGCGCAGTGTCCCTGCCCAATGGTGATGTCATCATTATTTCGAGTAACTTGTTCCTGCATGATCACGGTATCGCTTCCGGCTGGCATTTGCGCACCGGTCATGATGCGTACACATTGTCCTGCTTGCACTTTTCCTGTAAAGGGTTCTCCCGCAAATGACGTTCCAATTATGCTTAATGTGATTTCAGTTTTATTATTTAAATCCACACTGTTAAGTGCATATCCATCCATGGCCGAATTTGCATAAGGAGGTACATTGATCGGAGAGATAAT